>JBJKRM010000594.1:0-7255 GCA_046704685.1 Rhizomicrobium sp. | reverse complement strand
GATGCCGGCCGCAAAGCGACGAAGCAGATCGGCAAGATGAAAGCGCCACCGCCCATTCTGTTCCTCTATGGGGCGCATGATCAGATCATCCCGCGCGCCGCCTATGAGGCGTCGATCAAGGCGCTGGATGGCCACGCCGAAGTGCATGAATACGGCCAGGGGTTTCACATGCTGCTGCGCGACCTCGATGGCCCGCTGATTTGGAAGGACGTCAAGGCCTGGGTCGATCGCCATGCGCCGCCGCTGCCGGTGACTACGGCTTCACTGTCCCCGCCATGACATGGGCCGTGGCGACGGCGGCGCGATCGGTGGCCGACGCCCCCAGCCGCACGACGTAATCGCCTTCCGCGATGCGCCACAGATTGGCGTCGGAGTCGAACATGGCCAGAAGCCGCGGATCGGCGGTGATCGTCACATGCCTGGTTTCACCCGGCGCCAGATCGACCTTGCTCCAGCCGATCAGCCGCGCCACGCTGAATGGCGGCTTGGCATAGACCTGTGCCAGTGCCTTGCCCTGTCGCGTGCCGGTGTTGTGCACATCGAAGCTGACGGTAAGCGTGCTTCCGCCGGTCGCCTTCAAACCATCATAAGAAAACGTCGTGTAGGACAGGCCGTATCCGAACGGGAACAACGGCTCGATCTTCTGGTCCTCGAACCAGCGATATCCCACCCGCGAGCCTTCATTGTAGATCACGTCATAGGCCGTCGGCGTGCCGATGGTGGCGATAGTGCGGCCCGTCGGTGTCTGACCGGTGATGATGGGATGGGGCAGCTGGCTTTCCGTCATCGGGAAGGTGATGGGCAGATGGCCCGACGGATTGACCTCTCCGAACAGGATGCGGGCCAGGGCCGTAGCGCCGCCATTGCCAGAATACCAAGCCTCCACCACCGCCGGCACCTTGTCGAGCCACGGCATGGTGACCGGCCCGCCGGTCTCGAGCACCACGATAGTGTGCGGATTGACGGCCGCCACCGCCTCGATCAGCTCGTTCTGCCGTCCGGGCAGCGACAGGCTCAGGGCGTCCCGGCCTTCGCGCATCCATTGATGGACAAACACGATGGCAACGTCGGACGTCTTCGCCAGGGCGACCGCCTCTTCGATATCGTCACCCGTCGCAAAGCGCACGCGGGCCCGGCGGGCGATCTTGCGGATTTCTTTGAGCGGCGCGGGTTTGTGCAGGATGATCTTGTCGCGCGGGATCTGCCAGGACTCGCCGTCGATCACTTCGACGGCGCCGCCGATCAGCATTTCATCCGCCTGCGTGTGGCCGATGCCATACACCTGCGATGAGCCGCCGCCCGAAAAAACCCCGACATCGGCCTTCTCGCCGATCACCGCGATCGACTGGCGTGCTTTCGGCGACAGCGGCAGCAGGGCGTTGTCGTTCTTCAGAAGAACGATGCCTTCTTCCGCGTCCTTCTCGGCGACGGCCACATCGGCTTTCGTGTTGATCGGTCCCTTGACGAGGGGGTGATCGAACAGGCCTTTGGCGAACATGGTGCGCAGAATGCGGTGGACCATGTTGTGCAGCCGCGCCTCAGGCACCTCGCCGCTGGCCACCGCCTGTTTGAGCGGCTCTCCGAAGTAGTCGATGTGATCGACGCCGTTGGCCGATTCCTGGTCGAGACCGTTGTTCGCCGCGGCCACCGTGGAATGCACCGCGCCCCAATCCGACAAGACAAATCCCTTGTAGCCCCAATCGCCCTTGAGCACTTCATCGAGAAGATAGGGGCTCTCGCAGGCATAGACGTTGTTGATCCGGTTGTAGGCGCACATCACGGCGCCGGGATCGCCATGCTCGATGGCGATCTCGAAGGCCAGCAGGTCGCTCTCGCGCGCATAGGCATCGGTGATATTGGCGCTCATCACCGTGCGCGCGGTTTCCTGGTCGTTGAGCGCGAAGTGCTTGATGGTCGAGATGATGTTCTGGCTCTGGATGCCACGGATCGACGCTCCCACCATGACACCGGCCAGCAACGGGTCTTCCCCGGAATATTCGAAGGTGCGTCCATCGCGCGGTTCGCGTGCGAGGTTGACGCCGCCGGCCAGCATCACGTTGAAGCCCTTGGCACGCGCTTCGGCGCCGACCATCGCGCCACCGGCGAAGGCGATGTCGGGATCCCAGGTCGCGGCGGTTAGCAGCGAGGAGGGCAGCGCGGTCGCCGTGTCGCCGGGCCGCATGTTGCCGCCATTGGCCACCCCCAGGCTGGCGTCCGATTCCGTGAGGGCGGGAATGCCGAGTCGCGGAATCCCGGGGACGAACCCGGCGCTGCGCGGCAACAGCGGTTTTATCCATTGTGGAACGGGGCCGTGCCAGTTCCACTTTTGGTCGAGACCGACATAGCCGTCGATCAGGACGAATTCCTCGTCCTGGGTCATTTGCGCCTGGATGAGGTCGGCACGCGCGTCGGGGGACAGGGTGGTGTTCATCCATGGGGCATTGGGTTGGGCCAGGGCCCCGATCGTGCAAAGCCCGAACACCACGGCTCCAGCCGTTCTGCCGCGCATAGCGCTCTCCCCTTTCACCAGCCGCGAGGATTATTGCGGCGGCAGCCGGGTTATCCAAGGCTGCTATACGCGACAGATATGCCCTTTGTGCTTAATGCTTCATTTCCAGCTTGACGCCGGCCCGTGCGGCAAGGTGGTAGCACAGGTCCATCTGGTCGAGCATATGGCGCTTTTCGGCGAGTGTGGCGCTGCGATAGGCGTTGATCATCAGACTGGCATAATGGAGGCGCGCCTTGCTGTAGGATTCCTTGGTGACGAAGCCGGCCTGGTGGACCTTCTCGAAGGCCTCGCGCATGACTTCCGAGAAGAAATTGGTCGGTGGTGCGTAGAGTGGGCGGTAGAGGACGACCCGCGTGTTGTCATGACCCGAGATCAGGATGGCGTCGGCATTGACGTCGGGATCGGTCAGAAGGAAGCGGGTGATATCGCAGACGGCAAGCGCGTCGGACCAGTTGTCCAGCTTGTTGAGATCGAAATCGGTCAAGCGCGCGGCGTGCGCCGGCATGATTTCGATCAGAGCGACGATCGCCGCAGCACATGCGCGAATGGTGGCGGCAATACGCATCGGTTGCACTCCTTTTCGAGCACAACAATTTTCCCATAGCCGTCTTTGCAGCGACATCTGCGTGACGTTCAAACTTTCGCGATTGTCTTGCCGTAAGGCGTGCTTTCGGGTCCCTTCCTTTCAAACTCTCGTGACCGGCTGCGGTCCGCATTCTCTTTCTGTCAATCCCTTTTCGCTTTCGAGCGAGCGCGTCACAATGCGTCCACAGAGCTGCAGCCGATTTGGAAGGAGAGTTCCGCGATGGATGTCCGCGCCGCCGTTGCCTGGGAGAAGGGCAAGCCGTTGTCGATGGAAACCGTTCAGCTCGATGGTCCCAAGCCCGGCGAGGTGATGATCGAGATCAAGGCCACGGGTGTTTGCCACACCGACCAATACACGCTGTCGGGCGCCGACCCAGAAGGATTGTTCCCTGCGATCCTCGGTCATGAAGGGGCCGGCGTGGTGGTGGATGTCGGCCCTGGCGTCAAGAGCTTGAAGAAGGGCGACCACGTCATTCCTTTGTACACACCGGAATGTCGTGAATGTAAGTCGTGCCTGTCGCACAAGACCAATCTCTGCACCGCGATCCGCGCCACACAGGGCAAGGGCGTGATGCCCGACGGCACCTCGCGCTTTTCCAAGAACGGCAAGCCGATCTTCCACTATATGGGCTGCTCCACCTTCGCCAATTTCACGGTGATGCCCGAAATCGCCGTCGCCAAGATCCGCGACGACGCCCCCTTCGACAAGGTCTGCTACATCGGTTGCGGCGTCTCCACCGGCATCGGCGCGGTGATCAACACCGCCAAGGTCGAGCCCAACACCAATTGCGTCGTCTTCGGGCTTGGCGGCATCGGTCTCAATGTCATCCAGGGTCTGAATTTGGTCGGCGCCAGGATGATCGTCGGCGTCGATCTCAATCCGGCCAAGGAAGAATGGGGCCGCCGCTTCGGCATGACCCACTTCGTCAATCCGAAACAGGTGCAGGGCAGCTTGGTGCAGCACCTCGTCGAGTTGACCGATGGCGGTGCCGACTACAGCTTCGACTGCACCGGCAACACCGATGTGATGCGCACCGCCTTGGAGTGCTGCCATCGCGGCTGGGGCCAGAGCATCATCATCGGCGTCGCCGAGGCGGGAAAAGAGATTTCAACCCGCCCGTTCCAGCTGGTCACCGGCCGGGTCTGGAAGGGATCGGCCTTCGGCGGGGTGCGCGGCCGCACCGAGGTGCCGCAGATCGTCGACTGGTACATGAACGGCCGCATCCAGATCGATCCGATGATCACCCATGTCATGGGGCTGGAGCGCATCAACGACGCCTTCGACCTGATGGCCAAAGGGGAATCGATCCGCAGCGTGATCGTGTACTGACGCCGGTTGGTGCGCTTTCAGAACGTCCGCTGGCCGAAAACCACCGGCGGTTTCTCGGCGCTGCAGCCGCGTCCGCCGAGGCAGCCGCATTCCCGGCCGTATTCCTGTTCGATGGCGGCGAGGTATTCCTCCACTGCCATGCGCAGGATTTGCTGGCGCGAGGTGTTGCGCTTCACCGCGATGATGCCCAGCCGCTCGTACTCGCAAGGGCTGAGCTTCAGGGCGCAGCGCCGCGTGTTGTTGTCCTGCGTCGGTGTCGTGCGCGGCTCCGGCGGGCTGTAATCGGCTTCGAGCGGATCCTCGTCGTCGCGGGCTGCCATCGGCAGCGGCGCGCGCGGTGGCAGTTCGCGCGGTGGTAGATCGCGTTGCGGGGAATCACGCTGCGGCCAGGGCCGGGCCTCGCCCTTGCGGACAACCAGATCCGATGTGATCGATGCGAATTTGGCGGTGTTCACGTCCGTTCCTCGCCTTACGGGACATCGACGCGCCGGCGTCCAAACACGGCCCGCCGCTCGACGCCGGCATAGCGTGTGCTGGGCGGGTTCACGCGGCGCTCGGGGCCGGTGTAGACGGGCGTAGTCTGTTGTGGTGGCGCTGGCTTTGCAGGCGAAAGGGCTTCGTCGTCCTCTTCGTCCTCGCTCTCGGCGAGCAAGGCGTTGACGGCGAAATGTTCGGGCCGGAAATCCGGAATCAGGCTCGGATCCCGCATCAGCTTCGACAGCCGGCCTTGGATGTACAGCCACAGCTCCGCGATCTCGCGCGCCGAGGCGGAGCTGGGCACCACTTCGCTGACGGTGCGGCCGTCGATCATGCTGGCGGCGAAGTCGACGCGGTGATGAATGGTGATCGGCGCGACCGTGCCGTGTTGCGACAGGGCGACGGCGGATTCGCCGGTGATGCGCGCCCGGGCGCTGGCTTCGTTGAGCACGAAGATCAGCGGCTTGTGGTGGCGCTCGGCGATGTCGACCGTGGCGCCGACGGCGCGCAGATCGTGCGGGCTGGGCCGCGTTGGTACGATCACCAGGTCGGCGAAGCCGACGACATACGACATCGAATCCGTGATCGCCGGCGGCGTGTCGATGATGGTGAGGCGCACGCCGGACTGGTTGAGTCTGGCCAGCGTGTCGCCGAGGCTGCTCAACCCGGCTCTGACGAACAGCGGCGTCTGGGCGGCGCGCGCGTTCCACCACTGGGCCAGGCTGCCTTGGGGATCGGTATCGACGAGGGCAACCGGCCCGGCGCCGGCCCTTTCGGCTTCGACCGCCAGGTGCCCGGACAAAGTCGTCTTGCCCGAGCCGCCCTTCTGCGAGGCTGTTACGATAGTATGCACGGCGGACCTTCTTCCTAGTCGCTATTATATTGGCGCAATAGTTCTTTTACCGGCGTGAAGCTGTGCGGGCGGAATTGAGTAGAATTGAAGGGGAATGCACGGGGCGCTGGTCGATGGCCCGTACAAGGCAGACGACAGCGCGATTTCTGCGCGCAAGCCGGGCCGGAATCTCGGCGGCGGCGTTCTGCCATCGTGGATAACAATGGCTTGCTGAGCCGGCGCGCGCGGCAATCAGCCCGCCTTCGCCCGCAATGCTCTGGAATAGGTGCGCTGGCTTGCCGAGCCGGTGCCCGCGGCCGAAAGCGCCAGTGTATTCGGCGGCGAAGGCTGGTGGGCGCGATAGGGATTGAACCTATGACCCCACCCGTGTGAAGGGTGTGCTCTCCCGCTGAGCTACGCGCCCGGGCCAGTTTCGCGCCAAATCAGGGCCTCAGGCCCCGCCAGCGCTCGGGACCGCTGCCTATAAAGCCCACAGCGTCTCGGCGCAAGCCGAGCGCGCCCCGAAATCCGGCGGCGCAAGCCGCGGGCGTCAGGAAATCAGCCGCCGTGCCGCGTCGGGCACCTGGCGGAAATCGTCCAGCACCACATCCGCGCCGAGCGTGGCCGCCGGCTCCGGGGTATAGCCATAGGACATTAGGATCACCGGCAGCCCGGCGCCCCGGGCGGTCTCGACATCGGTGATGGAGTCCCCGACCACCAGCGCGCCCGAGCCCGCGCCGCCCAATGCGGCCAGCACATCGGCGACCAGCCGTGGATCGGGTTTCAGCCAGGGCAGCTTGCCCCCGCCGGTGACCGCGCCGAAATAGGGCGTCAGCCCCAGTGTCTCGATCAGGATGGTGGTGGGGCCGTGCGGCTTGTTGGTCAACACGCCCATCCGCACGCCGTCGCCCTTCAGCCGCTCGAGCGTCGCGATCACGCCGGGAAACGGCCGGCTCGCATCGGCGACATGGGCCCCATAGTCCTGGATGAAGGCATCGTGGAGCGGTTCGATCTGCGCCGCGTCGATCGCCTCGCCGGTCAGCTGGAAGGCGCCGGTGAGCAGGTTGCGCAAACCCCGGCCGACCAGCCGCCGCAAGTCCTGCGGGCTGATGGCGGGACGGCCCTCCCGCACCAGCAGCCGGTTGAGGGTGGCCAAGAGGTCGGGTGCCGTGTCGACCAGGGTTCCGTCTAGGTCAAATATGAAGGCGGGGGAATTCACCATGCTTCTAGCCGGCAATATCGTGTCGTAATTCGTCACTTTACCCTTACAGGGCCGTGGTTTATCCAACAACCCATGGCACGAGCTGGGGTGATATTGGCGGCGGGATTGGGCACGCGGATGAAGTCCGCCAAGCCCAAGGTGATGCATCAGGTCGCGGGTCTGCCGATCCTCGGCCATGTGATCGCGGCGATGCGCGGCGCCGGCGTTGAGCGCATCGTGGTAGTGACCCATCGCGACGGCGAGGCGGTCCGCGATTTTGCCGCAAAATTGGGCGCCGAGAGCGTGGTCCAGGACCCGCAA
>JBJKRM010000593.1:0-3801 GCA_046704685.1 Rhizomicrobium sp. | reverse complement strand
ATCCAGGCCGCGCATGAGGAGCATGTGGACACGATTTAGGCCTTCACCCTTCGGCAAGCTCAGGGTGAAGGTCTAGCCGAACCGCCCTGCCGAGCTTGCCGAAGCGTGACGCTCAGAACAGCCGTTCGATCTGGCCGTCGTCGTTGAGGCGGATGGCATTGGCGGCAGGAACCCGCGGCAGGCCCGGCATGGTCATGATGTCGCCGGCGATCGCCACCACGAACTCGGCACCGGCGGAGAGCCGGATCTCGCGGATCTTGACGGTGTGGTCGGCGGGCGCGCCGCGCCGCTCGGGATCGGTGGAGAAGGAATACTGCGTCTTGGCCATGCAGATCGGCAGATGGCCGAAGCCGCCCTCCTGCAGCTCGGCGTATTTCTGGCGCACGGCATGCTCGGCGGTGATGTCGTTGGCGCCGTAGATGGCGCGCGCGATGGTCTGGGTCTTGTCCCACAGCGGCATGTCGAGGGGATAGAGCGGCTTGAAGTCCGCCTTGCCGGATTCGCACAGCGCGGCGACGCGGCGCGCCAGGGCCTCGGAGCCCTTGGAGCCTTCCGCCCAGTCGGTGCACTCCACCGCCTCGCAACCGACCGCGGCGCAGCATTCGACGATGGCAGCGATCTCGGCCTGGCTGTCGCTGGAGAACTTGTTGATGGCGACGACCGGCGGCACGCCGAACTTGCGCACATTGCGGATATGGCGCTCGAGATTGGCGCAGCCACGCTCCACCGCGCCGACGTCTTCCTTGCTGAGCTTGTCACGCGCCACCCCGCCGTGATGCTTCATCGCCCGCACCGTGGTGACGACCACGGCGGCCGCCGGTTTGAGATGCGCCTTGCGGCACTTGATGTCGAAGAACTTCTCGGCGCCGAGATCGGCACCGAAGCCAGCTTCGGTCACCACATAATCGGCGAGCTTCAAAGCGGTCTTGGTCGCCATCACCGAATTGCAGCCATGGGCGATGTTGGCGAATGGCCCGCCATGCACAAACACCGGATTGTTCTCCAATGTCTGCACCAGATTGGGCAGCAGGGCGTCCTTCAACAACACGCTCATGGCGCCGGGCGCGTTCAGCTCCTTCGCCGTGACATAGCGGCGGTCGCGCGTCTGGCCCACCACGACATTGCCCAAACGGCGCTCCAGATCCTTCAGGTCGGAGGCCAGGCACAGGATGGCCATCACCTCCGAGGCCACCGTGATGTCGAAACCGTCTTCGCGCGGGAAGCCGTTGGCCGTGCCCCCCAGCGACGAGGCGATCAGGCGCAAGGCGCGGTCGTTCATGTCGAGGCAGCGGCGCCAGGAGATGCGGCGGGCATCGAGGCCGAGCGAATTGCTCCAATAGATGTGGTTGTCGAGCATGGCGGCCAACAGATTGTTGGCCGAGGTGACGGCGTGGAAATCGCCGGTGAAATGCAGGTTGATGTCTTCCATCGGCACCACCTGCGAATAACCGCCGCCGGCCGCCCCGCCCTTCATGCCGAAGCAGGGGCCGAGCGAGGGCTCGCGCAGCGCCGCCATAGCCTTCTTGCCGATGCGGTTGAAGGCGTCGTTGAGGCCCACCGTTGTGGTGGTCTTGCCCTCGCCGGAAGGCGTGGGGGTCACGGCGGTAACCAAGATCAGCTTGCCGTCCGGCCGCTCCTTTAGGGAGTCGATGTAATCGAGGGTGATCTTGGCCTTGGTCGGCCCGTAGCTGATGATTGCAGACTCGGGAATGCCGAGTTTCTTGCCGATTTCGACGATCGGTTTCATCTTGGCGTCGCGGGCAATCTCGATATTGCTGCGTACCGTTTCTTCGTGCAATTCCATTGCGAACCCTTCCCGTGATGGTCCGGTGCAAGCGGCGTCAGGCCGATTATTGATACTGCAAATCGTCAGCTCGCATCAGACGAGCTTTTGCAACGCGGGTGTGCGTTTGTGTAAACGTCCATCAGCTTCTTGACGTCGATTTCCGTGTAGGTCTGGGTGGTGGAGAGCGAGGCGTGGCCCAGCAGTTCCTGGACCGCGCGCAAATCTCCGCCATTGGCCAACAGATGCGTTGCGAAGGAATGACGCAAGGCGTGCGGCGTGGCGCGATCGGACAGGCCGAGACGGGAGCGTAGATTCTGCATCAAGGCTTGCGCTTCGCGCGCGCTCATCGGCTTGCCTCGGCGCGAAACAAAAAGTGGTGAATCGCGCCCCGCGGCGTAAGGCAGCTTGGCGACATAGGCGTCCACCGCCTCCTGCACTGCCGGCAGCAGCGGAATGGTGCGCTGTTTCTTGCCTTTGCCGATGACACTGATGGCGGAGCCGAGCGGAACATCGCCGCGTTTCAGACTCAACGCTTCGGAGATGCGAAGCCCCGCGCCATAGAGCAGCGTCAGCAGCGCCACGTTGCGCGCCGCAATCCAGGCGACGTCGTTGCTGCGGGCCTCTTCCAGGGCTCGCGCCGCATCGGCCTCGCTCAAAGGACGCGGCAAGGTGCGTGGAATGCGCGGCGTGCGCACCGCCTTGGGCGCGGCGTTTTCCAAAACGCCTTCGCGCGCCAGGAAGCGGAAGAAGCTGCGCACCGCCGCCAACGCCCGCTGCACGCCTCGCGGCCCCAGTCCCTCGTTGCGCCGCCGGGTGATGAAGGCACGCACATCGGTCGGCAGAAGCTTGGCGAGAACGCGCTCGTCGGGCGTGCGGCCCTTGTGCTCGGCGAGGAACAGGAGGAAACGGGCAAGATCGTCGCCATAGGCGCGCAAGGTGTGCGGACTGGCGCGGCGCTCATGGGCGAGCGACTCGAGCCAGACTCGTTTCAGATCTTCGGCAGATCGAGCCATGCGCGGATCGCCCGTTCCAAAGCCCGCGCAAAATAACCGAGCTCGGCCTCGCAGTCGCGCCCTTCGAAGCAGCGTTCCGCCAGCGATCCCAGCACATAGAGTGCCGGCGGCGTGTCGCGACCGATGCTGAGGCGGAACGTGGCCAGGCTGCGATAGCCGGTGCGGCCGAACAGCAGCTCGCCGCCGCCCGACAGGATGGCGCCCATGCCGTCGGGGCCCACCACCGCACTGACGGTTCCCGGTGCGATCAGCCGGACCCCCTCACTGGAGGTGCCGGAGGCCAGCCCATCGGCCCCTTCGATGCAGAACACCGCCCGGTCGGCACCGAAGGCCGCGGCCGAAGCAGTTGCCACCGCAATGACATCGGCGAAGCTGCGCGCATCGATGAGTTCCAGCACCGCCCGGCGGACGCCGTCCGAAAGCCGCGTGCCGCGGTCCTTGGAGCTGAGCAGCGCATCGCGTTCGCTCTTCAGCGTCAGGTTCTCGGTCCTGAGCCGCTCGATGATATAGTGCTGCAGATCGCTGATGCCGTGATCGAGGAAGCGCTCGGGCAGAAGCAGCGCCAGCAGCTCGCCATCGGCCGTCAGCCGGGTGCGATTCAGCCGGACATAGGCCTTGACCGCTTCGGCAGCAGCGTCGGCCGGTTGGTGGGATGGTGCGCTTTCACTCATGCGGCATGATAAGGCGAGGTACAGATTCGTGATTCGAAGTCTATCGCATGAACGATACGGTTCCAAAGTCCGGTAATGCCACAATAGAGCGTGTGGGCGTTCTGCTGCCGCTGCCGCTCGCCGGGGCTTACGATTACAAGCTGGCGGTGCCAGCACGCCGGGGCCTTGTCGTCATGGCGCCGATCGGACCACGGCAGAGCCTGGGCGTGGTCTGGGGACCGGCCGAGGGCGGTGTCGCCGATGCGCGGCTGAAACAGGCTGTTCCCCTCGATGGCGGGTACATTCTGCCCCAAGGCTTGTGCGATTTCGTCGATTGGGTGGCGGCATACAC
>JBJKRM010000592.1:0-4506 GCA_046704685.1 Rhizomicrobium sp. | reverse complement strand
GTCAATGTCTCTTCGCCGAACACGCCAGGCTTGCGTGGCCTGCAGCAGAAGGACGAGTTGCGCGCGCTGCTGTCGGCGCTGATTGATCTGCGTGGAGACAAACGCATTCCGCTGTTGCTCAAGATCGCACCCGATCTTGACGGCCAAGCGCTCGACGACATTGCCGTCGTCGTGCTCGCCAGCGGCATCGATGGCATGATCGTCACCAACACCACCATCGCGCGGCCCGCCTCACTCAAGAGCCGACATGCGTCGGAAACCGGCGGTCTATCGGGCAAGCCCTTGATGGAGCCGTCCACGCAAATCCTTGCCGAAGTACGGAGGCGCGTGGGGACCAAGCTGGCGCTGATCGGTGTCGGCGGCGTTGCGTCGGGCGTTGACGCCTATCGCAAGATCCGCGCCGGTGCCAGCCTGGTGCAGCTCTATACGGCGCTGGTCTACAACGGCAGCGGTCTCATCACGCAGATCAAGCGCGACTTGCTGCAATGTCTGCAACGCGACGGCTTCACCACAATCGCCGATGCCGTAGGTGCCGATATCAAATCCTGATCGGGCCGCCCATTCGTTCATCGCTCTGCCCGCTTGATGAGCAGAAATTGCGTGCGTCTGCGCACCAATTCTCCTGCTCTCTCAGCCTTTTAGTCCAGGAATATTTTGTGCAGGATGGCCTTGGAAATGGGTGGGGAAAACGCATGGGGTGGGGTGATCTCTGGAGTCTGTTGCTGCAGCACTTCGCGGCTGAATCGATTCAGTTGCGGATCCTGATCGGTTTGTCGGTGGCATTTCTTGCACTGATGGTCGTCGAGGGCTTGCGGGCCAGCTTTGGTCCGGCACGACCGTCCTGCGGTTGCCGGGCGGAAAAGGAATTGGAAACACCCACTGACAAGCACAGTGCCGCTCAACCGTTCCGTGCACGAACGACTATTTCCCGTGCTGTTCCCAAGCCGGCTAAGCGCACCAGTTGCCCACATACGCCACTACGGCCGCTTGCCCGTCGCGTAAAAGTGGAGAGGAGGCCGCCAACCTTGATTAGAAAGGTTGCGCCGGATCGAACGTCTCCCAACTGTTAGCTTTGCTTGCTATAGTCCTCCTGGGGTTGGTCTTGTAGGGGGGCGTGATGTCCGAACAATTTGGCAAGTTATTGCTGCGTCTTGGTCTTGGCGGTCTGGTGCTTTTCCATGGTGCCCACAGGCTTCTTACCGGCCTTGATCCTGTCCGAGCCATGCTGATGGACCACCGGCTCCCCGTGGCGCTCGCCTATCTCGTCTATTTGGGGGAGATTGTCGGTCCCGTACTCATCATCTTGGGTCTCTTCACGCGCATCGGTGCTTTCCTGATTGCCCTCGAGGTGCTGCTGCTCGTGCTGTTGAACGGCATGCCCCACGTCTTGGCGATTGCGCCCGATGGCGGTTATGCCTTGGAAGTGGAGGCGCTCTACTTCACGGCGGCGCTCACCCTGATGCTGATCGGTGGAGGCCGTATCACGCTCGGGCGTGGCCGCTGGAACTGATCTGATCAAAGAATTTTTTGGGGATTGCTGGCCGTACTACTGTAAAGGGTAAGTGCGAGTGCTAGCTATGTGCCTTTAATTTAATTAAGATTCTCATTTGCAGCTGATTTGCCGCGGAATGAGACACACTTTTTTCAGCACTTAAAGCTGACCCAGGGGAAATTGACGAGGCGTCACGGCGGGTTAAAGTGCGACAGATTGGATCAGGAGGGACCGGTCCGATGGACAGCGCAGCAATGAAAAACGATCTGCCCCGAGCCGCAGCAGGCAAGCGGGAGCAGACCAAGATATTGAATCGGCAACTGATCTTGAATGCGGCGCGACAAGTCTTCGCCGAACTTGGTTATGGCGCCACAACGGTGCGCGACATCATCCGAGCCACACCTTTGGCGTCCGGTACTTTCTACAATTACTTTAAGTCGAAGGAGGAAGTGTATCAGGCTATCCGCGATGAAGTCGCACTCGCAATTCGTCCGCGTCTACATGACGAAAGGATGAAAGCGTCGACCGTGGAAGAGTTCATCACCAGCACCTTCCGGACCTTCTTCGAATATGTCGCCGACGACCGCGTGAATTTCCGCACCATCCGTCATGCTGCCGACACCACGCGCGTGCGGATGGATACGCCGGAGGTGATTGCCGGCTTCGAGGAACTGCGCGAGGACATCGAAGGCGCCATAACCAAAGGGCTCTTCCCAAAGGTTGATCCTGATTTCTTGATGGCGGCGATCGTCGGTGTGGCCTTCGAAGTGGCCGAACGCATGCTGCGGCGCGAGCCGCACGATCCCGTCGCGGCCGCGCAGTTCGCCACGGCGTTGTTCCTCGGCGGAGTTCGTGCGCTACCCGAAGTGAAAGCAACGGCATCTGCGGCCACCTCGGACTCTGGCGACATGCAGTCCAACGCGGCTTGAAACTCAGGGGCAGTGTGTTCTGCCCCTGATCTATCCGTTCAACTTATCCAGCGCTTTTAGTATGGCGTCGGTCATCGCCGTGGTGCCGAGCTTGGTCATGCCCGGCTGCATGATGTCGCTGGTGCGATAGCCCTCCGCCAGAACGCGTTCCACCGCCTTGTCGAGCAGCACCGCGTCTTCCACGCGCCCGAACGAGTAGCGCAGGCACATGCCGAAGGAGAGCAGCGTGGCGATGGGATTGGCCAGATCTTTGCCGGCGATGTCCGGCGCCGATCCGTGGATCGGCTCATACAGCGCTGGCTGACGGCCGTCCTCTCCCTTGGCGCCGAGCGAGGCCGACGGCAGCATGCCGATCGATCCGGTGAGCTGCGCCGCTTCGTCGGAAAGGATGTCGCCGAACAGATTGTCGGTGAGAATCACATCCAGCGTCTTGGGCGCCCGCACCAGCTGCATGGCGCAGTTGTCGGCCAGGATGTCGGAAAGCGCTACGTCGGGATATTCACGCTCGTGCACCGCATGCACCACCTGGCGCCACAACACGCCGGTCACCATGACGTTCGACTTTTCCGCCGAGGCCACACGATTGCCGCGCAGCCGCGCCAGTTCGAACGCCACCCGCGCAATCCGCTCGATCTCGCTCGTCGTATAGACTTGCGTATCCACCGCACGCTTCTGGCCGTCCGGCAGGTCGGTGATTTCTTTCGGTTGGCCGAAATAGACGCCGCCCGTCAGTTCGCGCACGATCAGGATGTCGAGGCCCGAAACGATCTCCGGCTTCAGGGTGGAGGCGTCCTTCAACGCATCGAAGCACAACGCCGGGCGCAGATTGGCGAACAGCTTGAGGTCGCCGCGCAAACGCAACAGACCGCGTTCCGGCTTCTTGTCGAACGGCAGCTTGTCCCATTTGGGTCCGCCCACCGATCCGAACAGCACCGCGTCCGCCGCCAGCGCCTTCTGCATCATGGCGTCGGTCGCCGGCTCGCCATGCGTCTCGTAGGAGATGCCGCCGACCAGATCCTCCTCTGCCGTATAGGCAAAGCTACGCTTCGCCGAATACCAGCCGAGCACGCGCTTGGTGGCTTCCATGATTTCCGGCCCGATGCCGTCGCCGGGAAGGATGAGAAGTTTGTAGGTCATGATGAACCATCCCTGAACGATGTTGCCACGCGGAGAGCCGCGGAGCCGATCTGCAAACCTGTTATCCCGGACGCGCCCGAGGCGATTTTGACGTCTGGCACTGGGGCGCGTTCCGGAACCCACTGAGACATTGCTCAGACTTCGGAGTGGGTCCCGGGCCTACACACTCTTCGCTTTGGTCAGAGCGCTTCGCCCGGGATGACAATCAAAGTATCTCCGCGCCTCCGCGTCTCCGCGTGAAATTCCTAAACCCACGGCGCCGCGAGCTTGCGCTGTTCCTCGAAGCTCGAAATCTCGTTCTCGTGCTGCAGCGTCAGTCCGATGTCGTCCCAGCCGTTGATCAGGCACTGACGCCGGAACGGGTCCACCTCAACCTTGATGACACCACCGTCCGGACCGCGGATCTCTTGGTTTTCCAGGTCCACGGAAACGATGGCATTGGCGCCGCGCTCGGCATCATCCATCAGCTTGTCTATCTCTTCCTGTGGCAGGGTGATCGGCAAGATGCCGTTCTTGAAGCAGTTGTTGTAGAAGATGTCGGCGAAGCTCGGCGCGATCACGCAGCGGATGCCGAAATCCAACAGCGCCCAGGGGGCGTGCTCGCGCGACGATCCGCAGCCGAAATTGGCGCCGGCGATCAGGATCTTGGCGCTCTTATAGGCCGGCTTGTTGAGCACGAAGTCCGGATTGTCGCTGCCGTCGGGACGCGTCCGCATCTCGTGGAACAGCGCCTTGCCGAGGCCGGTGCGCTTGATGGTTTTGAGGAATTGCTTGGGGATGATCATGTCGGTGTCGACATTGATCATCGGCAGGGGCGCCGCGACGCCCGAGAGGTGCTTGAAAGCTTCCATGACGGCCGGTTTTTAGCGGCTCGGCTTCCCCATAACAAGCGCCGTCCTTGAATTGAAATCTTCGTGCGCTAAGCTCCTTTTTTGAAAGGGACAGTGA
>JBJKRM010000591.1:0-6076 GCA_046704685.1 Rhizomicrobium sp. | reverse complement strand
GTGCAATACCCGGGCACGACTGCGACGCACAGCTTCGAGATCATCCCGAAGAAGGTCGGCGTACTCGGAACTATGCAATGTTCCATGCGCGCTCATGACCTGCCCCTATGGCCTGAGTACTTCAACTTGAGATTGCAGTACCGATTTCCGCTGCCGTGGAAAACGGCAACGAAGGCGTCAAACTGGCAGGAAGCGGTTGATTACCCCAACAATATCTACCCAAACGGGTATGTTAATAATCGTATTACGTGTAATTTCTTACGGATGCAAGGATCAAAAGTTGCACTGCGCGAACTTATCCACAGGCATTCGCTAAGGCTTGAGGGCGCGAGCAAGGAACTTGGCAAGATTGCTGATCACCTTGTCGCGCGGGACTCGCATCCGGTCGCCTGCCAGCCGGCATTGATGGATGGCGCCAACAATGGCGTGTCCGATGATGTCGGCATCGTAGACTTCCGCGATGCCGCCCTCTTTGACGCCATCGCGGATGATCTGGGCCCAGTCGTGTCCCCATTGCTGAATCAGCGAACTGCTTCGCGGACCACCGGCATCGATCAGCCACTCGTCGGCCATGGCGGCCGCCAGGACACCGGGATTTTCGTCCGAGTAGTCGTAGATCGCCTTCAGAGTCTTCTCGATGGCTTCCCCGATGGTTTCGCAGCGCCCGACGCGCGCGCGCATGAACTCGTAGAATTCGGCGCGCGCGTCGTCGACAAAAGCGAGAAAGCAGGCCCGCTTGTCTTCATAGTGCAGGTAAAACGTGCCGTGCCCCAGCCCGGCCTCTCGCGCGATGTCCTGCGGGCGCGCCGCATCATAGCCACGCTCGATGAACAGCTTGCGGGCCGCCCTCTTGATCTTGTCCAAACTCTCCGGGCGGCGGCGCGAATTTCGTGTCGCTGGTTTCGAAAGTGAATCCATCGCCTATCCCGCAATCGATTGGGGCGCACGGGTTTCAGACTGCGCGCGTAATTCCATGGAACGCTACCTCCAGCGAACCAAAAGAGTGTTATGCATGCACGATTAAGTCAAATCGCAACGCGTGTTTTCAACGCTTAAACTAACCGGCGCGCACCCGCCCCACCGCTGCAATCCAACCTTGGTAAAGAAGCTCACGCTTCTCTACTGCTAAGGAAGGTGTGAAACGACGGTCCAGCGCCCAGCGTGTGCAGATGTCGTCAGCGTCTTGGAAGAGGCCGGCCGACAGTCCTGCAAGATATGCCGCTCCCATGGCCGTCGTTTCAATGACGCGAGGACGCTCCACGGCAAGGCCGGTCAAGTCGGCCAGACGCTGGCAGAACCAATCATTGCGAACCATGCCGCCGTCCACCTTGAGGGACTTGGCTGCGCCGAGCCGTGCGGCGCGCATATCAAGCGCCATGGCCTCCAAGAGATCGCGCGTCTGGTAACAGACCGAATCCAGCGCAGCCTTGGCGATTTCCGCCGCGCCAGCATCGCGCGTCAGGCCCAAAACGGCGCCGCGAACGTCGGGATCCCAGTACGGCGCGCCCAACCCCGTGAATGCCGGCACGAAATACAGCCCTTCCAAATCCTTGGCGCGGCCGACCAGAGCCTCCACCTGCGAGGCATCGTTGATCACACCGAGGCCGTCGCGCAGCCACTGCACGACCGCGCCGGCCGTAAAAATGCTCCCCTCGATGGCATAGGCCCGCTTGTCGGCGACCCGACAGGCACAGGTGGCCAAAAGCCTGTTCTGGGAGGCCGGCACGACGTCTCCCGTGTTGGCCAGAATGAAGCACCCCGTGCCGTAGGTCGACTTCACGTCACCCGGCGAAAAGCACGCCTGACCGACGGCCGCCGCCTGCTGATCACCGGCCACGCCTCTAATCGCCACTGGAGCGCCAAAAAGATCCGGTGCGGTCCAGCCAAACAGGCCGACACTGTCCTGCAATCGGGGAAGCAGCGAGCGGGGAATGCTGAACAGCGTCAGCAGATCATCATCCCATTCCAGAGTCTTCAGATCCAGCAGCAGCGTTCGCGCGGCGTTTGTCACGTCCGTGGCGTGCACCGCCCCGCCGGTCAATTTCCAGATCAGCCAAGAATCGACGGTGCCAAACGCCAGCTCGCCGCGATTCGCCCGCTCGCGGACATGCGGGACATTGTTGAGTATCCACTCCACCTTGGTGGCCGAGAAGTACGGATCCAGCAGCAAGCCGGTGCGAGCCGTCACCATCCCCTCCAGCTCCGCCGATCTCAAGACACGGCACCGTTCGACCGTCCGCCGGTCTTGCCAGACGATGGCGTTGTGGACAGCCTGCCCGCTCCGGCGGTCCCACACCACGGTGGTCTCCCGCTGGTTGGTGATGCCGATCCCAGCGATATCCTTGGCGGCCACACCCCGGGTCACGATGCGGCAGCAGGCGACTACGCCCCGCCAGATTTCCTCGGGGTCCTGCTCCACCCAGCCGTTCTCGGGATAGATCTGGCCGAGCTCGATCGCGTGGCTGATGAGCGGCTCACCCGCAGCGCTGAACAGCACCGCCCGGCTCGAGGTCGTGCCCTGGTCAATTGCCAATAGAAAGGGAGCTTCCATAATGCAGGTCATAAAGGTTGCCGACCGAACTAGATTAACACGCTGTTAACGCCGTTTTGCTACTGCTGGCCATGGGTCCAGGGGGACCAGTTGTAACGGGGCAGTAAATTGGGATTAACAGCACACGATATGAGCGATATGGGCCGCCTTGCCCAGCTCGCCACCAACCCACAGGACACCACCCGCGAAGAAATTTATCTAGCTGTCGCATCCCTTTACCGCGTTCAAGGCCACCATCTCAACGAACGCGAACGCGGCCTGATGCGGGACATTCTGAACCGGCTCACGCATGACGTGGAGATGGCCATCCGGATCGCGCTGGCGGAGCGGTTAGCGGACGACACATCGGTTCCAAATGACCTGATTCTGCTGTTGGCCGACGACACCATCGAGGTTGCCCGGCCGGTCATCTTGCGCAGTCCGCTGATCACCGACGAGGACATGCTGCGGCTGATCGCGGATTGCGACATCGGGCATCAGGAAGCCATCGCCGCCCGCTCCTATATCGGCGAAACCGTCACGGCCGCTTTGGCGAATTGTGAGGCGGAGACCGTTCTGGTCACGCTGGTGCGGAACGTCACCGCCAAGATTTCCAGCGAGACCTATGAAGTCCTGATAGAGAAGTCCCGCGAGATCACCGCCCTGCAGGAACCGATCACCAGGCGGCCGGACCTGCCCCCGGTTCTGGCCACAAAAATGTGCGGCTGGGTTTCCGATGCGCTGAAGGCCTACATCCGGCGCAACTATGTGGTCGAACCCAGCAGATTGGATACCGCGCTGACTCTTGCGGAAACCGCGGTCGTCAATGAGCCTGCAGCGCCCAAACCCACCCCCACCGAGAGCGCCACAAAGCTCATCGAGAAGCTTCACGCCGCAGGCCAGCTGAAGGCCGGCTTCCTCCTTCGGGTTCTGCATCAGGGACAAATCGACCTCTTCGACTTGGCGTTTGCACGAATGCTGGACCTGCCCTTGAGAGAGGCACGCCTGAATCTCTATGAGCGGGGCCCCAAGACGGTTGCCTTGGCGTGCCGTGCCGTGGGCATCGACCGCTGCGTGTTTACGACCGTGTTCAGGCTGTCGCGCCAAGCCCGTCTCATGAAACCGGCTCTGACGCCTACGGACCTGCAGATGATCGACGAAACCTTTGCGGCCCACACCAAATCCGGTGCGCTTGAAGGGCTTCACGCCCTCGTCAAAAAGGGCTGAAACAGGCCGGCTCTCCTGCTAGGTTCGGCCCATGATCGATCCATACGGCCGCCACATCACCTACCTGCGCGTCTCGGTGACGGACCGCTGCGATTTCCGCTGTGTCTACTGCATGGCGGAAGCACCGGAATTCCTGCCAAAGCGGGAGATTCTCACACTCGAAGAGATCAGGCGGCTTTCCGCGGCCTTTATACGCAAGGGCGTCGAACGCATCCGCATCACGGGGGGCGAGCCGTTGGTCCGGCGCGACGTCGTCGGCCTTTTCGAGCAGCTTGGTGCCATGATCGGCAGCGGGGGCCTCAAGGAACTCACCCTGACCACCAATGGCAGTCAGCTGCCGAGACTCGCCCGTGGCCTGGCTGCCGCAGGTGTCAAGCGCATCAACGTCTCGCTGGACACGCTTGACCCCGAGAAATTTCGAACCGTGACGCGCTGGGGGGATTTGAGTGCCGTGCTTCGCGGGGTGGACGCCGCCCAGGACGCCGGCCTTGCCGTGAAGATCAACACCGTGGCGCTCAAGGGCGTGAATGACGGTGAATTTGCGGACCTGATCCGTTGGGCGCATGGCCGCGGCATGGATCTGACACTCATCGAAACCATGCCGATGGGGGGCATCGATGCCGACCGGGTGTCGCAGTATCTGCCGCTTTCCCTGGTTCGCGCCGAACTCGCCTCGCAATTCACGTTGACGGAATCGGATCACCGCACCGGCGGTCCGGCCCGTTATGCAAGTGTCGCCGAAACAGGCGGACGGCTCGGCTTCATCACGCCGCTGACTCACAATTTCTGCGAAAGCTGCAATCGCGTGCGCGTCACCTGCACAGGCACCCTCTACATGTGCCTGGGCCAAGAGGATGCGGCGGATTTGCGCGGCCCCTTGCGCGCATCAAAAGACGACGAAATGCTGGAAGAAGCCATCGACGAGGCCATTTCCCGCAAGCCGAAAGGGCACGACTTCATGATCGACCGCCGACACACCGGCCCAGCCATTCGCCGCCCCATGTCCATGACCGGAGGATGAGCATGCGGCTGCACTTCGTCGCGACGGCCGTTCCGGAGGCACAATCCGCGCTCGCCAATCTGCGGCAGCAGTACGACGATGCCGGCCCCGACCAAGCCGAGATCATCGTGGCGTTGGGCGGCGACGGGTTCATGCTTCAAACGCTGCACACCTTCCTGGGCCAGGGAAAACCGATTTACGGCATGAATCTGGGCAGCGTCGGCTTCCTTATGAACGAGTACAACGAGGCCAATCTCCCCGACCGGCTCGCCAAGGCGGAGCGGGCCGAGGTCCATCCCCTGCGGATGCGCGCCACCACAACGGAACAGTGCGTCGATGGCATTGCCTTCAACGAGGTCTCGCTGCTGCGCCAGACGCGGCAGGCCACCAAGCTCCGCATCCTGGTGGACGGAAAGGTGCGTATCTCGGAATTGATCTGCGACGGCGTTCTGGTGGCCACGCCCGTAGGCAGCACCGCCTACAATTTGTCGGCGCACGGCCCTATCCTGCCGATCGATTCCGCCCTTCTGGCCCTGACGCCGATCAGTGCCTTCCGGCCGCGGCGTTGGCGCGGCGCCCTTCTGCCGCACCGTGCCCGGGTGCGTTTCGAGGCGCTGGAGATGGAAAAACGGCCGGTCAGCGCCGTGGCGGACGGCCTGGAAGTACGGAATATCGTGTCGGTGGACGTCGCCGAGGACCGCTCGGTCGCCATGGTGATGCTTTACGAAGCCGGACGTAACCTGGACGAAAGAATCCTTACTGAACAATTCCTTGATTAGCGGCGGCCGCTTCATCCAACATTAAGAGCCGTTAAGTACGCTCGGACCGTGCCGCAACGGCACGTCGGGCGATCAATGAGCGGTCTCAGGTTCGACAAGCTGCGTGCTCTCGTCATTGACGACAACCAGCATATGCGCAAGCTGGTTGTGGCCATACTCATGGCGTTTGGAGTCAAAGACGTCTACGAGTCTCCCGATGGCGAGCACGCCTGGGCCAATCTGCGTGACACCAATCCGGACGTCATCATTCTTGACTGGCAGATGACGGGTATGACCGGTCTCGAATTCGCCAGGCTGGTCCGCAACTCACCTAAATCCTTCAACATCTTCGTTCCTATTATCATGCTGACGGGGCACACGCATATCGATCATGTGCGGCAAGCTCGCGATGCCGGAGTCAACGAGTTCCTCGCCAAACCGGTGTCGGTCAAGGCGATCCTGTCCCGATTGCTGGCCGTCATCGAACATCCGCGCCCATTTGTTCGTACCGAGAGCTATTTCGGACCTTGCCGCCGGCGTCGATCGCTCGTGGACTACAAC
>JBJKRM010000590.1:0-2843 GCA_046704685.1 Rhizomicrobium sp. | reverse complement strand
CTCGCTATTCGCCGCAAACGGTCTGAGAAGGATGAGCCGCGGGACGATTCAAGCCTGTCCTCGGCAGCCGAGCGGCTGCGGCGCCGTCTCGAACGCGACCGATTCTAGCAGACCACTTTCGCCAGATGACTGCTCATGGAGGCCTCCGCACCGAGTGGGTCGACCGGCGTGGTGGAGAGGTCCTGGGTCGCGTAGTAGTCGCCCGTCAGCAAGTCGTACTCGTCGACTGACAGGCTGTGGATCGTCCGGGCGTTGCAGTCGATGCGCACTTTGAAGACGACCTGCGGGTTACGGCTGTCATGCCATTTGACCGTGCGCAGCCAATGATCCCGCACGATGGTGGACGGGGAGTAGTAGAAGGTGATGCCGTCGTACGTGAAGTAGGGCTTCCAGTCGCTTTCGTTCTGGGCGAGGGCAGGGCTGCCGATGATTACTACCGCCAGGAGTGCTGCCGCCCCCCGCACCGGCGCTAGGCCGCCGCTTCGGAGACACGCGACAGGCCGGCTCGCACGCGCATCATCCGCCACATGGCGGCCCCCGCCATCTTCACAAGACTGCCCTGGGGATCTGCTCCGATTGCCTTGGCGACCATCTGTGTCAGTTTTTGAATGTGGTGGCGACGATAGACCTTCAGGCTGATTCCAAACAGTCTGCGGGAGTAGGCGCTGCGCACATAAGGCTGTCCCGCAACTTGATCGGCCGGTACCGTGGCGCAGTAGTGCGCGTAGGCGATCTCATCATCATCGGATTCGGTGATGCGGCCGACGGCAATCAGCAGACGTCGCCAGAACGGCAGTTCCGGCTCATGCTGCTTGTGAAGAGTTTCGAAGAAGAGCTTGTAATGACGGAACTCGTCGGCCGCAATGCGGCCGGCAATCTCCTTCAGGACGGGTTCGTCGGTGGAATCCTTGATGGCGGTGTAATAGGACGAGGTGCCGCTCTCCACCACGCAACGCGCGATCATCTCGCCCCGCCGCGAACCACGGACGGAGGTGGTGTCACTGCTCTCGAAATGCGCCGGACGATAACCGGCACGGAAGCGGACGAAGGCGTCCTCAAGACGGAAATTGGGGTCGGCCATCTCGGCCCAGCGACCGAGAACGCGGCCGTGCTGACTTTCTTCACGGCCCCACTGCTCGATTTCCGCGTGAAGTTCAGATTCCGGGAAGATGCGCTTGAGGTAGCTGACATAATCGGGAGCGTTGTACTCCACCAGCGCTGCAGATTTGATCGCGTCGATCATCCAGGGCTCCGCCTTGGACGGATCGAAGGCATCCCAGGAGACATCATCGATTGTCCAGCCCTGTTTGTAGACCTTTCCCGCTGCCATTATGGCCCTCTGCTGCACTGCATATAGACGACTATAACAAGACCAAAACGCATGAGGAAACCGGGCGTTTCTTAAATGACTGTCAAGCTGTGGGATAAGTTGCCCTTGGGTGACTGCAAGAAAATCTCATGCACATCAGATTGCTACGCCGCGTGACCATCGCCATGAGCGTCTTCGCATGATTGGGATTGTGTGACAGCTCTGTTGCGTATCGGCTGCGAAGCGCTTGAACCGCATGTCCACTGCCGTGCACCGCTGGTTACTTGCCGGCAGGCAAAGCCGTCATCAAGCAATGGGCTCGTTGCCCAGTTGGCTATAGGACGTGGTTCTAAAGGGCCGACCGCAGAGCGCGCAGTGAATCCGCGAAGAACTGCGCCTTTGTCCGATCGGAGTCGCTCTTGGCCGCGGCAATGGCTTCCTCGGCCGCGGTGATGCGCTGATCGAGGGCTGCCTCGTCGAAATCGGCCGCCGCGATGGCTTCCTCGGCCAGCACCGTGACCTTGGTCTGGTTGATCTCGGCGAAGCCGCCAAGAACAATATAGCGGTGGTTGGCTTCGGCGCCGCCGGTTACCGAGACGATGCCGGGCTTCAGGGTGGTGATGAGCGGCATATGGCCGGCCATCACGCCCATGTCTCCCTCGCTGCCCGGGATCGTGATCATCTCCGCTTCATCCGACAGCAGCAGCTGTTCGGGAGAGACGAGGTCGAAAGAGATTTTGTCAGCCATTGATGTTCAGCGAATAGCGAGTAGCGAATAGCGAACGGATTTTCATCGCTGTCCTGATCGCCTGGCCGCTGCTCCCTATTCGCTATTCCCTATTCGCTTGTTCCTACGCCGCTTCCGCAGCCAGCTTCTCGGCCTTGGCCACTGCGTCTTCGATGGTGCCGACCATGTAGAACGCCGCTTCGGGCAGGTGGTCGTACTCGCCGTTCACCAGCGCCTTGAAGCTGCGCACCGTGTCCTTGAGGTCGACGAACAGACCCGGGAAGCCGGTGAACACCTCGGCGACGTGGAAGGGCTGCGACAGGAAGCGCTCGATCTTGCGGGCACGGGCCACCGTGACCTTGTCCTCTTCCGACAACTCGTCCATGCCCAGGATGGCGATGATGTCCTGCAAGGACTTGTAGCGCTGCAGGGTCTGCTGCACCTGGCGAGCGACCTGGTAGTGCTCCTGGCCGACGATGCGCGGATCCAGGATGCGCGAGGTGGAGTCCAGCGGGTCCACGGCCGGGTAGATGCCCTTGGCGGCGATTTCGCGCGCCAGCACGGTGGTGGCGTCTAAGTGGGCAAACGAGGTGGCCGGGGGCGGATCGGTCAGGTCGTCGGCCGGCACGTAAATCGCCTGCACCGAGGTAATCGATCCCTTCGACGTGGTGGTGATGCGTTCCTGCAGTTCGCCCATGTCGGTGGCCAGCGTCGGCTGATAGCCCACCGCCGAGGGGATACGGCCGAGCAGGGCCGACACTTCCGATCCGGCCTGGGTGAAGCGGAAGATGTTGTCCACAAAGAACA
>JBJKRM010000589.1:0-5631 GCA_046704685.1 Rhizomicrobium sp. | reverse complement strand
ACGGCGAACCAAGCGAAGGGCACCAGGAAAGCGAAGCCAATAGTGCGCCCCAGGAAGCGATGGGCCCATTCCCACCAGAAAATGCCCTTGAAAGCTTCCAGCGTCATGCCCTGGTGCTCAAAGCGGTACTGAGGGATGTGCTGGTATTGGGTGAAGGCATCCATCCAGTCAGCATGCGTGAGCGGCGGAATGGCCCCCACGATAGGATCCCATTGGGTGATGGACAGCCCAGACCCGGTCAGCCGTGTGAGACCGCCAACCGCCAGCATGGCGACGATGAGGCCGGCCACCACCAACAGCCAAATTCCGACGGCCTTGCGGCCTGATGCTTTAAGGGAAGGCATTGACGCGATTGTCATCATGCTCTTGATTTAGGCGATCCGCGAAGGATTGGTCAATTCGACTCTGGCGAGGGGTAAGTGAGCGCGCACAGAAAGAAGCTGATTGGAACGCTCGTCACCCTTGTCTGGCTGACGATCTATTCTCTCCTCGCGATGGGCGTCGGCGCGCATTTGTTGCCGCACGCGAACGGCCTCGTGACCTTCCTTTACTACCTCCTGGCGGGGACTGTTTGGATTATTCCCGTGGGCTTGTTGCTGCCCTGGATGTACCGCGAGCCCCCGTCGAGGAAGCCTTGACCTCACGCCTCTGCGTAACCGCGTAACTTGGGTGAAGCTTGGCGCCGCTCGCGCAGCGTGCCGCTTTTCACCTTTTTGGCATGGTCTTGCAGTTGACGCGTAGCGGTAGCGAATGCCTCGCGCAGCGCCGTGTTGAGGTCGTCATAGGCTGCACCATCACTGGACGCCGACTTGGTGGCGATCTCGTGATGCGGCAGCTTGAGGTCAATCGCCACACGAAACTCTTTCACCTTGCGGTGCGCATGTTTGGGAGCGTCGACCATTACTCGGCAGTTCTGTATGCGCCCGTATTTGCGACCCAGTTTGGCGGCGTATTTGACGGCCTGTGCTTGTACACTCGCCGAAGGCTCCATATTGCGAAATACCACCGACACCGGCAGGCTGTTGCCTGACACTGTCGCCACACGTGAGGCGCTGCCGTTCACTGGTCGTGCCGCCTTGAGCAGAATAAGCGACAACTTCTCCCAGAGCGTGTCGGTGGTCAGCTTCATGAAATTCTTGGGGACCTGATGTGCTAGGGTCTCGCGCACGCGGGTAGAAAGATATTCGCGCAGCTCCGCCAGAATGCGGGGCGGCGCCACAAGTACCAACTGGTCATAGCGCTTGTCAGCTAGCGCACCGTCAAGCGCCCCCGCCACTTCGCGCGAATAACGCGTCGTATCAGTCTTCTGCGCATCGACGTTCATGCCGCGGCGGCCGGCGCTCGAGGTTTTGCCGCGTCCCGGCTTGCCGCTGCGCCCGGCGGCACGCTTGGCAACGGGGTTCGCCACCTCCTCGAAAATCTGACCATCCTCGCCGCGGTGCAGGGAAAAGAACCGTGCTTGCGTTCCGTCCATCACGGCGATCCATGTCGGTTTGTTTTTGGTGGGCATATGTACGCTCCTCAGTGAAGCTGTGAGCAGCAGACTCGCATTTTAGAACGGGTCCAGACGTCGCGCACCTGCCGTCCCTCTGTTTTTGCAAGACTTCTTGAGGCCCAGCCGGGCACCGCAGACCCCGTTTCATGTCATGTAAAGGATCGCAGCGCCTGCTACGATTCCGGGCTGCCAGTCCGGCAAACCGCCGCTTGGGTCTTACGAGGAACACCAGGGATGGGGTGTATATCATCTTCTGCCGCATCTCATTGATCGTTGAAATGAAGAATTCGCGAAATCCGGGCCCTTCCCCTTGGGCCGTTCCTTCGTTCGCGCTCGGATTGGCACCCCAGGTTCACATCTCGCTCCACACCTCCGTTCCAGTTGCTGGCCCCAACATGCACACGACACACCTGAAGGATATTAATCCCATCGCTGGTTCGCGCATAAATTTCGCATGCCGATGACACTATGATCACTACCAATTCTCATTGCGTGGTGCATCGCCGGCCATGTGATCCCATATTGCCAGCAAAGGAGAGCATGAAGCGGTGGTCAAGCAGGATCACTGAAGCGGTGAAGGAACTTTTGCAGCAGCCCAGCAGTTGTTGCTGTTCGCCATAGGCATTTCTATCAGGCATGCTTTCGGCTTAAGCCGGAGTGGCCAAAACATCTCAAGAGCGCCTTTCTGAAGCTGTCGTGGCGCAAGCAATGCAATCGTCCGGGAACTTCGAAGACAACGCGATGAGCAACCCGACCGCGACCCTCACCATCCGGCGCGTTGTGATAATCGCCGCCATTATTGTCGTGGTCTGGCAACTCTCCGACGTACTGCTGCTCGCCTTCGCCTCGGTTCTGGTCGCCATCATCCTGCGATCAATCGCAGTTGTGTTTCAGAAGGTGCTGCCAATTGGACCCAACTGGGCCTTGTTGCTGGCGTGCCTGTCCATCCTTATCCTGGTAGGGGGCTTTCTCCTCACACTCGGCACGCAAATCATCGCCGAATCCACACGTCTGGGCCACGACCTCCCGTTGCTGCTGTCGGCGATCGGGAACCGCGTCGGTATCCATCACCTCGACCAGCGCGTAATCGTCTGGGCGCACGGGCTCACCAGTCAAGGCGGCGTGATGGGGCGTATTACGGCAACGACCTCCGTCGTGGTTAGTGGCTTGGCCAGTGTGCTGCTCGTGGTGGTCGCGGGTATCTACCTTGCCGCCAGCCCGTTGACTTACAGACGAGGACTGCTGCGCCTGGTGCCACCTCACTGGCGGGACGATGCGACCAAGTTCATCGACACCTCGGTCCGCGCGCTCAAACTGTGGCTCGCTGGACAACTGACCGCTATGCTGGCTGTCGGTCTACTCTTCGCGATCGGCCTGATAGGGCTGCAGGTTCCGTCGGCACTAGCGCTAGGTTTCATCGCTGGTGTGGCGGAGTTTGTTCCCTTTGCTGGTCCGCTGCTCGGCGCGGTGCCTGCCCTGCTGGTGGCGATTTCGATGAACGGCAAGACTGTTCTGTGGGTGTTCGTACTCTACCTCACGATCCAGACTGTGGAAGGCAACCTGATCACACCTCTCATCCAGCGCCAAGCGGTCAATCTGGCACCCGTCCTGACACTATTCGCGATCGTCGTGTTTGGTGGTCTTTTTGGAACGCTCGGCCTGCTTCTCGCCACGCCCCTCGCTGTGCTTGGCTTCATAGCCGTCGAGCAATTCTACATCCGCGACACACTCAACGAGCGGATGCAGATCCCGGGCGAGGGCCGCTAACAGTTGGAATCTTCCATTGCGAAATGTGGAACGCAGCGAAGCATCTATCCCTCTGCTCTAGGAAGCGCCTTCAGCACCAGGACACCTTCCGCCGTTTCAGAACCAGAGGGGCCAGACAAGCAATGCTGCGTGCAGCGTGTCCTCAAATCCGTCGGGCGCGAACAGCCCGTGAATTCCACACTGCTCTCGTCGCAGCACCGCGCCTAACCAGCGAATTGTGTGAAACGGTTAGCGGATCGTAAACGACCATACGCAGGACACGGGCTTTCATAGCGAATTTTGGTAAAAAACGTGCGTTCTGCAAATCTGCCGCGAGCCGTGGACCCAAGCGGTTTACAGGACATTAATCGCCTGCGACGATGATCGGCAACCGCGAGGGAGTGTCGCGATGAGTGCGGTGGGCAAACCCAAAATCGTCCTGCTCGGCCAGAAGGACCCAACAAGGGATATCGAACTGGCGTCCGATGAAGGACCGTTCGAATCCTGGATTGCTGTGGCGCAGGACATGTGGGGCGCTGGCAACCTGACCCCGTTCGACAGCGTCTTCGCTTCACGTGCAATTGGCACGATTGTTCCGACGCAGGGCGGTAACTTCGCCACCGTGTGCTATCAACTTGGCCACAGGTTGTTCACCTTTAGCCGTGAAGGCGGTATCTGGATCGATGCCTTCGAAGCTGAGCCCGCCCTCTCCAAGCTTGAGAAACGTCCGAAGGACAAGGTCAAGCTGGCAACCTGGAGTCCGGGCTAGAAACTGCTCGGCTCACGTCGACTGACTCACCTTGCTGTCCTTTCTCCTTCCCGACTGGAGGGTTCGCCGGAAAACCTTGTCCGCGAGGCCTCTCAAGCGTTGAAAAATGAAGCGCAGCTGTTTTACGCCGACGTGATGGCCGGTCCGAATGCTCCACACCAAAAGGAAGGCCATACCGGGCTCGCCCGGCCTGACGAAGTCAAGTACTGGCTGGAATGCGCCGGGCTTAAGTACTATTCGCAAATCGATATCACCAGCGACGTGCAGATGACGCTGCTCCGCGGCCTGCACAATTCGCTGAATATGGTGGCGAATATCCGCAAACTGCATGACCCATGGCGCAAGCAGCGTTTCAAGGCTTTCCAGAAAGAGCTTGAAGATGCCGTCATGCTCCACCTCGCCTTCCAGCGCGGTGAGAGGGTGGCGATGGGATTCTACTTCACGAAAAAGAGCTGACTCGCCTCACCGAACGCCTGCGCCAACCAAAGGCCGCCAATCCAAGCAATCCCGCTGCTAACAGCGTCATGCTGGACGCTTCCGGAACCAACACGTCCATGGTGTTGATAGCAATGTCGCCGGCCTTCGGCGGCAAGACCGAATTGGACGACTGGTCGATCCATATGTTGGCATAGCTGATGCTACTGGATGGCGACACAACACCAAAAAACGGCGCAGAACCGTCTTCTGCACCAGTCTTATCGCCGCTGATAGCAACGGTTCCGATCAGTATGTTGGCGGCGTTGTATAGATCGATACCACCGGACCAATGACCGGTTGTCAGATTTGGCTCGATCTGCATGCCGAAGCCATGCACCGTTTGGGAGTCAAATCCAACCAGGAAGCTATCGCTGAGGCTGTCGTCTTCCGTGATCAGATGATCGCCCATGGAAAAATCGCCAGTGAAATCGGTACCTTCGTTACGGCGTAAGAGCTGCCCCTGCGACGAAGCGATGTGAAGCGTGATACCGCCGACCATCCGGTTCTCCGGTGTGCTTATCACCGTCCCTGCCGGGCCATAGATTCCCCAATCGACAGTGATATGCGCCATGGCGTCGAACGCCGTGCGCGAATTGTAGATCGCAAAAGCATCGGCCGCCTCGGTCGTGATAGCGGCTGTGACAGCGGCGACAGCGATCGCCGCGGCGTAGTTCTTCATACCCATGGCACCACCTCTCCTTGTGCGCGGCTGAGTGCCGCCCGCACGTCGCAACGCAAAAGGTGTGCCAGAGGGTCGGTCTCGCCTTTTCAAGGCAATAGCCGGAAAAGTTCCGTGAGATGTAAAGTGAATTGACGCCCGACACCACGCCTGCCTGTCGATCAAACAACAGTGATGCCGCCGTCACCAACGAATAGCGGCATCACCAAGCAGGACGCGTATCAGAACATCGAGCCAACGACTTGTTTCAGTCGAGAGGCTTATCGAAATCTTTTGCTACTTTGCGCCCTTCAAGTTGGCGTTGGCGAACTGCCAATTCACCACCTATTCAAGGAAGGTCTTCACGTAATCCGGACGACGGTTCTGGTAGTCAAGATAGTAGGCGTGCTCCCAGACATCACAGGTGAGGAGCGGTATACGTCCGTGCACCAAAGGCGTGTCCGCGTTGGCCGTCGCCTCCACTTT
>JBJKRM010000588.1:0-2585 GCA_046704685.1 Rhizomicrobium sp. | reverse complement strand
TGTCACCCATCACCTGCACTTCGATATGGCGGGCTGGCGAGATGTATTTCTCGATGAAGACGCGATCGTCGCCGAAGCTGGTACGTGCCTCGTTGTGCGACGACAGCAGCGCCTGGGTCAGGTCCTTCTCCGAACGAACGATGCGCATACCCTTGCCGCCGCCTCCGGCCGACGACTTGACCATGACGGGATAGCCGATCTCTGCGGCGATGCGCGCGGCATGCGCGACATCGATTACCTCTCCGACATAGCCGGGAATGGTGGAGACCTTCGCGGTCTTTGCCAGTTTCTTAGACCAGATCTTGTCGCCCAGCCGGGCGATGGCTTCCGGCGAAGGCCCAATGAAGGTGAGGCCGGCCACCCTGGTCACCGCCTCGGCGAAGGCCTGGCGCTCGGAGAGAAAGCCATAGCCGGGGTGAATCGCCTCGGCGCCGGAGGCACGAGCGGCTTCCAGGATAGCGTGGGTGTTGAGATAGGATTCAACGGCCGGCGCCGGACCGATGCGGACCCGCTCGTCGGCCAGTTCGGTGTGCAAGGCGCCCCGGTCGGCATCCGAATAAATCGCCACCGTGGCGATACCCATCCGTTTGGCCGTCTTGATGATTCGGCAGGCGATCTCGCCCCGGTTGGCAATCAGAATCTTCTTGAACACGCGTTCCTCTACGCCCCCGTTTGGCTGGGATTTTGCGAGCAAGAACTCCCTGCGGAGTTGCTTTTAGGAGTTCCCCGGGCTCAGGTAAACCCATGCCGAGTTTACTATCCATCCGCCAGCCGCTGGCGGCCGTGCCGCGCCGGCTCGGCCTCTCCTTGTTCCGCATCCACATCGAGAATGGCGCCTTTGTGTCGCTGGGCATGGCGGTTGTGGGGATCGGCACCGCACTGGCATTCGGCCGCGGCATCGCCATCCTTGCGGCCACTGGGGCATTATGCGCCTCCATCGTCGACCAGCCGGGTCCTCCGTCCGTCAAGGCGCGGATGTTCGCCCTGGCAGTTGCCGGAGCCACGCTTCTGACGGTGCTCACCATCCTTTCCGGCGGACACCCCATCCTGATGGCGCTGGTGGTCGCGGCCATGAGCTTGATCAGCGGGCTGATCACAGCCTACGGCAAGCGGGCGATCGGGCTGGGCGTGACGGCGGTTCTGGCCCTGCTGTTGGGCATGGCCGCCGACGGCGGCCACAGCACCATGCCCTTGTCCGTCCATGTTGCGATTTTCGCGGCCGGCGGCGTCGCCTATGCCTTGTTCTCCATGGCCGCGTCAGCGCTGCTGGACGATCGCAACCGGCGCCTGTTCCTGAGCGAGGCGGTACGCGCTTTCAGCGCCTACCTTGCCGCCAAGGCCGAACTCTACAGCCCCGAGACGCAAACCAGACCAGCGCTCGAGAGCCTGGTGGATGCGCATGCAGCCTTCACCGAAAAGCTGCAGGCCGCCAGGGACATCATCTTCATGGGGCACAGGACGCCGGCTCGCTTGCGCTGGATGGCTGCCCTTCTCGCCCTGCTCGACTGCTTCGACACGATGGTCTCCAGCGATGCCGATATTGAAACCCTGCACCAATCCGGCCACAACAACCTGCTCGCAGGGCTGAAGGCCCTGACATCGGCCTTCGCCGCAGACACCGAGGAACTGGCCCTGGTCGTGGCAACACCCGGCCTCAGATTCCGATTCTCGGGTCATGCGGAAGAGATCGCTGCGCTGCAGAGCAAGGTGGAGCAGCTGGCCGCAGCGGAGGGCAAGCAGGAGCCGCTGGCCATTTCGGCCTTCCGTTCGACCGGCCACAAGCTGGCGCTCAGCATCGCCCGTCTGGAGCGACTGGCGAAGGCGGCCAACACGCACGCCACCCCCGAAACCATCCTGCCCCATGTCGATCTGGAGGCTTTCGTCCATCGTGACCGGATGGACCCTCGGGTGCTTATCGCACAGATGCGGTTCTCATCGCCGATCATGCGCTACGCCATCCGCCTGACCCTGGCGATGAGCTGCGGCTATCTGCTGACCCTGGTCCTGCCCAACATGGTGCATGGCGGCTGGGTGCTGCTCACCACCGCCCTCATCATGCGGGCAAGCTACAGCATCACCAAGCAAAGACGGAACGATCGCGTTGTCGGCACGGTGGTGGGATGTCTGATCGCCGCGGTGCTGGTGCACTATCTGCCGACCGACTGGCTGTTTCTTCCGATCCTCATCACCGTCGGCAGTGCGCACGCCTTCGGTGTGGTGGATTACCGCATCACCGCACTGTCCGCGTCGGTCACCGCATTGCTGGCCGTGCATTTCATCGCTCCGGAGGTGAGTTCCGGAACCGCGCTCATCATGGAGCGGATCGGCGACACGCTGATCGGGGCGGGCCTTTCCTGGCTGTTCAGCTATCTGTTGCCGCGTTGGGAATGGGCCAATGTGCCCAAACTCGTCATGGCGACCGTGGCGGCCGACAAGACTTATGCGGTCCTGTCGCTGGCCAGACAACGCAGCGACCAGGAGTTCCGGTTGGCCCGCAAGCGGGCCCATGACGCCACCGCGAACCTTGCCATCGCGGTCCGCCGCCTGTCCGACGAGCCGCAGATCGATCGCAAGGCACTCGTCAC
>JBJKRM010000587.1:0-2978 GCA_046704685.1 Rhizomicrobium sp. | reverse complement strand
CGTCCTCGGTGGCCTGGCGGGCACGCTCGTCGCCGACCGCGGCGCCTGAACCCATCATGGCCATACCCATCTCGCTCATGACCGTGCGCACGTCGGCAAAGTCGACGTTGATCAGGCCCGGGCGGGTGATCAGCTCGGCGATACCCTGCACGGCCCCGAACAGGACGTCATTGGCGCAGCGGAACGCCTCGAGAAGCGTGGTCTTGGTATCCAGCACCCGCAAGAGCTTGTCGTTGGGGATCGTGATCAGCGAATCCACGTGCCGGCCCAGCTCCTTAAGGCCCTGGTCCGCGATCGCACTGCGCTTCTTGCCTTCCCATGAAAAGGGCTTGGTCGCCACGGCCACCACGAGGGCTCCGGCTTCCTTGGCGATCTGCGCCACGACCGGTGCCGCGCCGGTGCCCGTTCCGCCGCCCATGCCGGCGGTAATGAACAGCAGGTTGCAGCCTTCGATCACTTCGCGGATCCGCTCGCGGTCTTCCATGGCCGCCTGGCGTCCCACCTCCGGGTCGGCACCCGCACCCAGTCCCCGGGTAATCCCGGCACCGATCTGCAACACCGTCTTGGCGTTAGTGTTGCGCAAGGCCTGGGAATCGGTGTTGGCGCAGATGAAATCCACGCCCTCGATTCCCGAGGCCACCATGTGGCGTACGGCATTGCCGCCGCCACCGCCCACGCCGATCACCTTGATCACCGCGTCCTGGCTTACTCCGTCCATCAGTTCAAACATGCTCATGACTACCTCCACTTCCCCTTGGGAACCTAAAAATTGACTTCGAACCAGCGACGCATCCGCTGGAACATATCCTTGAAACCCATCGCCTTGGGCGACTCCGAGGCGCGCCCCTCGGTCAACGCTTCGCGCGCGTAAATCAGCAGTCCCACACCGGTGGCATGGATCGGGTTGCGTACCACCTCCGCCAACCCGGAAACGCCTATCGGGGCACCCAGTCGCACCGGCATGTGAAAGATTTCTTCGGCCAGTTCGGCCGCGCCTTCCATCTTCGAGGCACCGCCGGTCAGCACGATACCGGCTGCGATCATGTCCTCGAAACCGCTGCGCCTTATCTCGGCCTGGATCAGCGCATACAGCTCCGCGTAGCGCGGCTCGATTACCTCGGCGAGCGTCTGGCGCCCGAGCCGGCGTGGCGCGCGCTCGCCGACACTGGGCACCTCGATGGTTTCTTCCGAGGAGGTGAGCTGCGGCAGCGCGCAGGCTTAACGCAGCTTGATCTCCTCGGCGCACTTGGTGGGCGTGCGCAGGGCAATGGCGATGTCATTGGTGACCTGGTCGCCGGCGATCGGTATCACCGCCGTGTGGCGCAGTCCGCCTTCGCAGAAGATGGCGATGTCGGTAGTGCCGCCGCCGATATCCACTAGGCACACGCCCAGGTCCTTCTCGTCCTCGGTCAGCACCGAGTAGCTCGAGGCCAGTTGCTCGAGCACGATGTCGTCGACGGTCAGGTCGCAGCGGCGCACGCACTTCTCGATGTTCTGAGCTGCCGAGACAGCGCCGGTCACGATGTGCACGCGCGCCTCCAGGCGCACACCCGACATGCCCACGGGTTCGCGGATGCCATCCTGCTGGTCGATGATGAATTCCTGCGGAATCACGTGCAGGATCTTCTGGTCGGCAGGAATCGCCACCGCCCGCGCCGCGTCGATCACGCGGTCGACATCGGCCGGCATCACTTCCTTGTCTCGAATCGCGACGATGCCGTGCGAGTTCAGGCTGCGAATGTGGCTGCCCGCGATCCCGGCATACACCGAGTGGATCTCGCAGCCGGCCATCAGCTCGGCCTCCTCCACCGCGCGCTGGATGGAGCGCACCGTGGACTCGATGTTCACCACCACGCCCTTCTTGAGCCCGCGCGAGGGATGCATGCCGACGCCGACGACCTCGATCGTGCCGTCGGCAGCGAGTTCGCCGACGATGGCGACAATCTTCGAGGTGCCGACATCCAATCCGACGACGAGACGACGGTCACTCTTTCCTGCCATGATCTCCTTCTCCCTTCCATCCCACGGCAAACCCGTTGGGATAACGCATGTCCACCGTTGCCGCCTGGGCAAGCTTCGGGCCCAGCGCCGGCACGGCGATATGAATGAAACGTTCCAGTCGCGCGAACGGCTGCTTTCGTCCGAGCACCAGATGCAGACCGGACTTGAAGGTGACGCTCATCTCGCCACGGGCGTTGTCGTCCAGGCCTGTCGCATCCAACCCAATCTGCTGCACCTCTGCCCGCACATGGGAAAAATCGTTTAACACCGCCGCCGCCTGGTCCGCCGGACCGTCCAGCATCGGCAGCCCCGAAAACGCGCTGAGACTGGAGGGCGCGAACACTACGCCATTTGCATCCACCAAGGCGCTCTTGCCCCAGCGGGCAACGGGCCGACGCAGTTGTACCGAGACGCCGAGTGCATCGGGCCAGATTCGGCTGACCTGCGCCGAGGCCACCCAGGGCAGTTTCTGCACTGCATCACGCACGGTCGCGAGATCCACGTCCAGCACACCGCCATGAACGACGCCGGCAACGGCCGATCTGACCTGTTCGGCGGTCAGAACATGATTGGGCGGAACATTGATCACCAATGCGCTCACGGCTGGTCCCGAAGGCTGCCTGGCGTAGTTGGCAAGGAGAAGCCCTCCGGCCAGTACAGCCAGCGCCAAAAGCACCCACCGCAACCACCCGCGGGGCAGGCGTTTCTTGCGCGACATCGCAATGGCTGCCGTTGCCATCAGGTCTCCTCCGCAAGCGTCTGGGCAAGGATGGCCACGACCAGTTCGGAAAAGCTCATACCGTTTGCACGCGCGGCCATCGGCACGAGGCTGTGCTCGGTCATTCCGGGCACCGTGTTCGCTTCCAGCAGCCACGGCTTACCCGCCTGATCCAGCAACAAGTCCACCCGTCCCCAGTTGCTGCACCCGAGAACCGCAAAGGCCGTTCTGCACAGATCACGTAGCTTCCTTTCCTCGG
>JBJKRM010000586.1:0-3875 GCA_046704685.1 Rhizomicrobium sp. | reverse complement strand
ATACCAATCATTGGCCACGGGTCGGCCGTAAGCGATAGCCTGATGCACCGCATTCGGCGCGGCCGGGGCCGCCTTTGCGGCGGGCAGATAAGACTGTGATTTCGGTGCGGCCGGGGCATGGAAGTCCGGCCCCACGGCGCAGGCCGCAAGCGCCAGTGATGTTCCCGCCAGCAGCATGGTACGGATGATGCTCTTCATGATGCCCGCTTGCGCTCCTCCGCCCGCCGTTTTTCATGCGCTTGCGTCAGCTTCGCCAGCACGCGCTGCATCAGCGCAATAAGTGTGTCGGCTTCCGCACGGCTGAAATCTTCCAGCAGCGCATTGAGTTCCTGCAAGGCAACGGCGGAATGCTTCTTCACATAGGCCCGGCCTTCGCGGGTCAGGGAAAGTTCAACACTGCGCCGATCCGCGTTCGACCTGTTTCTTGCCACGAGGCCTTCAATCCTCAACCTCTCGATCGCTCGCGACAATGTCGCCGGGTCATAGCCGATATGCCCGCAGAGCTCGTGCATCGGCATCGGACCGCCATTGTCCAGGATTTTTAGGGACAACCATTGGGTGAACGAGATGCCGTGAGCTTGAAAGACACTTTCAATGTGTTCGGTCATCAGGAGAGCAGACCGCCGGATCAGGTAACCGATATTCGTGTCGGTCCCGCAAGCGTCGTCCTTGTAATAGTTCGCAGCCATTTGCTCATGCCTTCATCTGCATGCACGCCAAATCCACCGCCCAACTAATTGCATGTGCAATTATTGTCAAAGCAATTATATGAATGACACGCGTCAGGAATGGGCCGGTGGCGTAGAATTGCCGTCGAGCAACACTCCAAGTTCCCGCAACAGGACGAGATCACGCTGGTTATGCCAGCTGCTTGAGGCCCTGTCTGGCAGATCCCGTGCAGGCGTTAGGTCGAGCAGGGCGCCGCTATTGTTGGCATTGTTTCAGGCGTCAGAATGTCGCGCGTAGAAATTTTACAATAAAATCAGCACCGTGATTTCCAATTTTGTCAGATGCGGTCTTTGTCCACAAAACCGGTGTGGGAGTCGTTTTCTATTTGAGAACACCGGAACACCGCATAGCAGATCCGCAACGCGGGGGGCACATGGACGACAGACAGGCGGATTACCAGCGACTGATTACGCCTGTCGAGCAACGGATGCTGCGTGCGCTGTGGCGCATTGTGCGCGACCAAGCCGACGCGGAGGATGCCATGCAGAACGCGCTCATCGTGATCTGGAAGCAATGGCATAAGATTGTCTCTCACCCAAATCCGCAGGCGCTGGTTCTGACGATCGCGATCAACGCCGGTTACGATGTGCTTCGGCGCCGGCGGCACCGTGAGTGGTGGCAAAAAGGCGAACCGGCAAACGACATTCCTGACGGCGCCGCATCCGCGTTCAGAACGCTATCCGGCAGCGAGCAATGCCGAGCTGTGATGAACGCGATCTCCCGCCTATCGCGAAATCAAGGCAGGGCCATTCTCATGCACGTCGTTGAGGACATGCCGTACGGCGATATCGCTGCGGCGATGAATTGCTCGGAAGTAACGGTCCGAAAGCATGTGGCGCGGGCGCGCGCGAAGCTGCGCGAAATGCTCCCGGGCGCTCTCTTGGATACGGCAATCGATGAGGGTGCCAATGGCTGACATGGAACGGCGCGTCGACACACTCATCAGGAAGCATATGCAGGTAGACATCCCTGCAGACGTGGAGGCACAAATGGCTGTTCAATTGGCACAGTTCCGTGCGGCGAGCGGTAAGGAACACATGCCCCGCCACGAGCGGCGGTTGGGGCGGTTCGCGTTTGTCGGGGCGCTGGCTGCAGCAAGCCTGGCGCTGGTCTTGTTCTGGCCGAAGTTCGGCGACGGCAGCCCCTACAGTGCGGCCGCGGCACAGTTGAGACAGGCACAATCGCTACAATACACGTTCGAGCTAGCACCGGGCACGTCGATCGAGTTCAGTTACCTGGAACCGAAATTCTTCCGTGCACGCATGTCGTGGGGCATGGAAGTGCGTAGTGATGGCAGTGGCAGGAAACTCGTTCTCCTACACACAACCCACAAATATGCTTTCGAAAAGGCGGCGCCCAGCGAGTTCTCGGACCAGATGAATTTGGTGACTGTACTGAAGAGGCTGCCCGCCAAGGCATCCGGCATAATCGGCAAACGGAAAGCCGGTTTGCGCACGCTGGTCGGGTACCGGATCGCCGGCAGCGCCGTTGTCGGTGCTTCGAATCTCAAAGAACTCGATCTGTGGATTGACGCGAAGACACGTAGCCCCGATTACGCCGTGTTCGTGTTCCAAGTGCCCGGCAAACCGCTCTACAAGATGTATATCCGTGGTATTCGGGCCAACACGACGCTCGATCGAGCGATGTTTTCAATGACTCCTCCAGCGGGCTACACCGTATTACCGGGCCAGAAGGGGATGGGTTCCGGACCATAAGTATCGGTCTTGCATGCCTCATCTGAAGCCGCACGTCGCGAAAGCACCCAGGCTGTGGTCGCGCCGTTAGCGACGGGTAGCAAAGAGCGGTGCCATTGTCACGACGCCCTTATCCGCGTCCGCCGCGTGTCCCAGATAGGTTTTGATCCCGAACGCTGCTTCCGTCGTGCGCAGCAGGGAGTAGTGATTATAGGGTGTGGCGTCCTTGAAGTGGCGCGGGCCGTGATTGGTGATGACGATCGTTACGATGCGGCCGCCGCCGAAATTCGCCATGCTGTGCGGCTGGTAGCCGCAACAACCCTGCCGCCCGGATTTGCGCGAGCCTTTGTTGTTTTCGTCGAAGGTGATGACGATCGCCGCGTTGCCTTTCTCGTGCCACACCTTGGAATGGGTGATCTTGTTCACCAGCATGCCGAATTCGGCATCCCCGCGGCGGATGATGGCTGCCTGGTCGGTCTCCTCTCGGCACCCCTTTGGTGCGAACGGGACATCGTCGCGGCCGAGACCGTGCATCTCATGGCAGAGGTTGGCGATGATGTGCGCGTAATTCGGCATATTGCCCGACGCCAGATCGGCATCGAGCTGGTGGAAATTGACGAAGTGCTGTTTGAGGAAGGAATAGGGTGCGTGGTTGACGTCGGCGAAGTTGACAAAGCCGTTGTGCTTGGCGGCATAGAGCCGATAGGGCAGGCCCTTCACCGGATACGTCGCAGTGGGCCAGCGAGGCATCAGCGAACCGGCCGCCGGCAGATCCTCGAAATATCCCTTCCAGGTCAGGTGATGGGCAGCGAGCTGATCCATGAGGCTGCGCGCATGGACCGTGTGATTGACATAACCGGGTCTGCTGCTTTTTTCGCAGAACTCGTCCTTGGTTCCCGCCTTGCAGTAGAAGGCGTCGTCATCGTGGATCCCGAAAGTGTTGCCGCCCAGCATGGCGATGTAATTGCCTTCGCTGGAATGCACTTCGCCATAAAACTCGGTCGCCAAGCCGTATTTCGCCGCCAGCCGGTGCAGGTTCGGTGTCAGCTCCGGGTGGTCCATCAGCTGACGGAAGCCTTTGTTCTCCCCGATGATGACGAAGATGTGGTCGTAATGGGGCATGGCCGGCCGCACGCCGGCGCCCTGGGCGGGAACCCAGGTCGCCGGGCAGGCTGCGAACAGCGTGGCAGCAAGAATCGCAAACCTGCGAAGTGTCATGCGGAAAGTTCCTTTAGATTTTGACACGGGCGCCGAACAGGTAGTCCGGGCCGTAATACTCATTCTGGATCGGGTAAGCCTTGTCCTTGGTCTGCGTGAAATCAAGGTGTGTGTTGCTGAGGTTCTTGGCGTCGAAATAGATCTGCACCTGCTTGGTGATGTCATAGGTCGCGCCGAAGTCAAGGCGGAAGCGCGGCTGCGAATAGATGTCCGTTGCGGCGCTGTCGCCGGCGG
>JBJKRM010000585.1:0-2551 GCA_046704685.1 Rhizomicrobium sp. | reverse complement strand
GTGGTGTATCGGGTGTAGAAGCGCGGAACCATAGCGGGTGGCACAGCGGCGGTGTTGATCGCGATGGCGGTCTTTCGCGGACTGGTCGCCGTGGCGGCGGTTCGTATGACTGGCACCACGATCATCGCGGTCATGGTGGCGGTGTGATCCTTGATCCCTGGTTTCCGTTCCCGACCACTTGGCCGTATCCACCTTATCCCTATCCGCCGGGTTCGTATCCGTGGCCTTATCCGGACGATGGCGGCGACGCGGCACCGAGTGGTCCGACCGTACCCGATGATCTTCCGACCGCCCAGGCTCCGGCGCCGGCCTATTGGTATTATTGCGACTCGCCCGACGGTTATTATCCCTATGTGAAAAGCTGCGCGCATACCTGGAATCTGATCCCGATTTCACCGCCGCCACCGGGCGCGTCGCGGCCCATCTCCTATTCGGATTGGCTGTGGTGCGAGGACAGCAAAAGCTTTTTCCCCTATGTCTCGTACTGTCATTCGGGCTTCGTCTCGATGCCGGTTACGGCGCCTCATGCGGAGAACGCCGGTCCGCCGGCAGTGGCGCAGTGGTTCTACTGTGAAGATCCCAAGGGCTATCTGCCTTATGTGATGCAGTGCAAGAAAGACTGGCGCGCGGTGCCTGCGGTTCCACCGCCAAGCGTGAAGATCACGGTGAAGGATGGGAAGAAGTAGGCCCTTGACAGATCACCGTTTTCGCGGTGCGTGCCCATCCGTGTCGAAAGCATTACCGCGAATAGTGTAGCTGCTTCTTGGAATCGTAGCCGTGCATTAGGACGTCGTAGATGCAGCTCAGTGTGTAAAGTGGATTGAAACCGCCCGGTGACATGCACGGCGCCAGATAAGGCGCCTCGCGGCGCGCCAGTTCCCGTTGCCAGTGCTGGGGATCGGTCACGTCCTGGGTGACGCCGAAATGGCCAGGGTCGTTGTGGATGAGACTGCCGATACGATCGCAGACTCTTTGCACCTCGATGGACGCCATCTCGTATTTCCCGGGTGAGCAGGCCGACAGCGCCAATTGCAGGCCTTGCACCTTCGGCTTGAGGAACGAAGGCATCTGGAAGGTGTACGGATTGAAATAAGGTGTGACGGCAGCACTGCCGGTTCTACCGCGCCGGACGCGTTTCTTTTTCTTCTCTAAAGGCGGCGGAGGCACGACCGGCAGCAGTGTGATTGTCGATTCCACCTCCCTTTTCATGGCTGTCGTTTCCTTGGGAAGCGACAACAGGAACAGGGCGATCACGCCCAGGTGAAAGAGCGCCGTGATGGCGAGTGCCGGAAGCCTGCGGCGCAAGGCGGTGACGGAAGGAAGCGGCATGGCGCCCCCGGACGGCTGCTGACAGACCGGGTAGCATGCGTGCCGCCGTAGCGGCACTTACCGTAAATTCATGACAGGGAATTAGACCGAGAAGCTCGTGCCGCAGCCGCACGATGAGGTAGCGTTGGGATTCTTCACCTTGAACGACGCTCCGATCAAGTCGTCGACATAATCGAGCTCGGCGCCCTTGAGGAATTCGAGCGAGGTGGAATCCACCAGCACCTTGATACCGCCTTCCTCTATTACCAGATCGTCATCGGCGCACGTGTCGTCGAGTTCGAAGTTGTACTGGAACCCCGAGCAGCCGCCGCCGGTGACGGCGAGACGCAGCATCATGGGTTTGCCTTCCGCTGCGACGATCTCGGCGATCTTCTTGGCGGCACGGGTGGAAACGGTGACGGGCAGGGCGGTTTCGGTGGTCATCTCTGGCATGCGATAATCATAGCGAGTCTAGAGCGCAATCGGAAACTATGAAGCGGTTTTCCGCTCAATCACGCGATAAACAAAGGACTTAGGAACGGGAATGGCCCGCGCAACCATTCAGATGACCGCCCCGGCCGGCCGCCTGCTGGGGCCGTTGTTTACGCCGCCGGCGGCCAGGGCCTCCTGCGCCACCCAGCCTGATGACAGCCGCGGCCGCTTCTATGCCGAGGCGGAAAGCCCGACCAGGACCTGTTACCAGCGTGACCGCGACCGTATCATTCATTCGGCGGCCTTCCGCCGCTTGAAGCACAAGACCCAGGTCTTCGTGCAGCACGAAGGCGACTACTACCGCACCCGCATGACCCATTCTCTTGAGGTGGCGCAGATTGCCCGGTCGGCGGCACGCGTCCTCGCCCTCGATGAGGATCTCGCAGAGGCAGTGGCGCTGGCCCATGATCTGGGCCACACCCCGTTCGGTCACGCCGGCGAAGAGGCGCTGGCCGCAGCGACGGCTTCCATCGGCGGTTTTGATCACAACGCCCATGCCTTGCGCCTGGTGGCCAAGCTGGAGCATCGCTACGCCGGCTTTGACGGCATCAACCTCACCTGGGAAACGCTGGAAGGCTTGGTCAAGCACAACGGGCCTTTGAAGCCGCCCATTGCCGAACCGATCGCCCAGGCCGATGCCCGTTGGCCGCTGGATCTGGCCACCTGGCCGGGCCTGGAGGCTCAGGTCGCCGCCTTGGCCGATGACATCGCCTATCTCAACCACGATCTCGACGACGGCCTGCGCGCGGGC
>JBJKRM010000584.1:0-4960 GCA_046704685.1 Rhizomicrobium sp. | reverse complement strand
CACCGGCCAGTCGGCGATCATCAATATCGGCATGGCCATCGTCCTGTCGCTGGTGGCCATCGGCATCCAGGCCGGCAACTACACCATCGGCGATTTCGCTTTCGCCAACGCCATCCTGTTGCAAATCTACGTGCCGCTGAACCTCTTGGGCACGGTCTATCGCGAGATCACCCAGGCCCTGGTCGACATGGACGCCATGTTCCGCCTTCTGCACCAGCCGCAGGAAGTGCAGGACAAGCCCGGCGCTCCGCCGCTCAAAGTCACCGGCGGTGAGATTCGCTTCGACAACGTGGTGTTCTCCTACGACCCCGAGCGCACGGTGCTGAAGGGTATCAGCTTCACGGTTCCGGCCGGCAAGACCGTCGCCGTGGTCGGCCCCTCCGGCGCCGGCAAGTCGACCATCTCGCGCATCCTCTATCGCTTTTACGACATCTCGTCCGGCCGTGTGACCATCGACGGCCAGGACATCCGTGATGTCAGCCAGGCTTCGCTGCGCGCCGCCATCGGCATCGTCCCGCAGGACACCGTGCTGTTCAACGATACCGTGCGCTACAACATCGAATATGGCCGTATCGGTGCTACCGAAGCCGAGGTGAAAGAAGCCGCCCGCCACGCCCAGATCGACAAGTTCATCCGCGAGCTGCCGATGGGCTACGAGGCCGTGGTCGGCGAGCGCGGGTTGAAGCTCTCTGGTGGTGAGAAGCAGCGCGTCGCCATCGCCCGCACCATCCTCAAGAACCCGCCGATCCTCATGCTCGACGAGGCCACCTCGGCGCTCGACACCCATACCGAGCGTGAGATCCAGGCGGCGCTGCACGAGGTCTCGCGCGACCGCACCACGCTGGTGATCGCCCACCGCCTTTCCACCGTGGTCGATGCCGACGAGATCCTGGTGCTGGAAAAGGGCGAGATCGTCGAACGCGGCCGCCACGACGATCTGGTGGCCAAGAAGGGCGCCTATGCCGCCATGTGGAACAAGCAGAAGAAGGCGGAAGCCGCGCGCGAGCGCATCAAGAAAATGGAAGCCGATCCGGAAGTCACGCCCGGTGCGGCCCATGTCGCGCCGGTTGCTGGGGAGTAGTCCATGAAAGTCCTGTTCATCGGCGGCACGGGAATCATCTCGACGGCCTGCACCAAACTCGCCGCGGAGCGCGGCATCGATCTGACACTGCTGCGTCGCAGCGCGACACCGGTTGCGCCGAAGGTGCGCACGATCACCGCCGACGTCACCAACGAGGCAGCCGTCACCCAAGCGCTCGGCGATGAGCATTTCGATGCGGTGGTGGACTGGATCGCCTTCACGCCGGCCGATATCGAGCGTGACCTTCGCCTGTTCCGCGGCCGCACCGATCAGTTCGTCTTCATCTCCTCGGCCAGCGCTTATCAGAAGCCGGTGTCGCACTACCTCATCACCGAATCGACACCGCTGGCCAATCCCTACTGGGCGTATTCGCGTGACAAGATCGCCTGCGAAGAGCTGCTGATGCACGCTTATCGCGACGACGGATTCCCGGTCACCATCGTCCGGCCGTCGCTCACCTATGGCGACACGCAGATCGTTCTGGCCGTCAATTCCTGGCTGAAGTCCTACACGGCGATCGATCGCATGCGCCGCGGCAAGAACATCATCGTTCCCGGCGACGGCACGTCGCTTTGGGTGGTCACCCACAACAGCGATTTTGCCGTCGGTCTGGTCGGCCTGCTGGGCCACGCCCAGGCCATCGGCCATGCCTTTCAGATCACCAGCGACGACGTGCTGACCTGGGACCAGATCACCAGGATCACGGCCCGGGCCGCCGGTGTGGAGGCGAGGATCGTCCACATCCCATCGGATTTCATCGCCGCCTGCATCCCCGACGAGCTCGGTGGCCTGGTCGGCGACAAGGCGGTTTCGGCGGTGTTCGACAACACCAAGATCAAGCGCTTTGTCCCGGATTACGGCGCCAGGGTGCCGTTCCGCGAAGGCATCGCCCGCACGATCGCCTGGTTTGATGGCGATGCCGCCCGCCGCCAAATCGACGAGGCCGCCAACGCCCAGTGGGACAAGCTGATCGAGGCCTATGAGCACGGACTGGAGCAGGCGGTGCGCGCCGTCCGCTCCTAGGCGTCATCGGGGCCGGGCACTCCGTTTGCGGTAGCGCAGCGCATTGACCAGCAGCGACAGCGCTGGCGCCAATTGCCGGCGGCTGGGATAATAGAGGTGATACCCGGCAAATGGCGGGCACCAGTCGCCCAGGGCGCGGACCAGCCGCCCGGTATCGATTTCCGCTTTCACCACGTCCTCGGGCACGAAGGCCAGTCCGATGCCGGCCACGGCGGCGTTGCACACCAGGTCGAGCGAATTGAACACCAGCTGGCCCTCCACCCGCACATTCAGCACGCGCCCGGCCTTTTCGAACTCCCAGGCATAGAGCCCGCCGTAAGTCGGCAGCCGCAGGTTGATACAGTTGTGGCCGGTGAGATCATGCGGCGTTTTCGGCTTCGGCCGGTTGGCGAAATAGGCGGGGGCGCCGACCAGTGCCATGCGCATCTCCGGTCCGATGGGCACGGCGATCATGTCCTTGGCGATCTGTTCGCCGAAGCGGACGCCGGCGTCGTAGCGTTCGGCGACGATGTCGGTGAGGCCGTAATCGACGGTGACCTCCACCTTGATGTCGGGATAGGCAGGCAGGAAGCGGGCCAGAGCGGGCCATAGGATGGATCGCGCCGCGTGGTCGCCGGTGGTGATGCGGATGGTGCCGGCCGGCTTGTCGCGCAATGCGCTGAGATCGGCGAGCCGGGTGTCGATGGCATCGAAGGCCGGGCGCAATGTTTCCATCAGTCGCTCGCCGGCCTCGGTCAGCGCCACGCTGCGCGTGGTGCGGGTCAGCAGCCGCAGTCCGAGGCGCCCTTCAAGCCGCTTGATGGTGTGGCTGAGCGCCGATTGCGACGTCCCCTGTCTGGCGGCGGCGCGGGTGAAGCTCCGCTCTTCGGCCACCGCCAGGAAGGCCGACAGATCCCCGAGTTCGTCCCGGTCCATTGATGAACGTCCGATATAAGTTCATGCACATTATGACGTCTAATCACTGGACGATCCATCGCCTAAATATCGGCTTGGGCGCTGGTCTGCTCCAGGCGCCGCTAATTTGAGGATTCCGCCGATGCCCGATCATTCCACTGCCGCTCACAAGGCGTTCGGTCATATCGCGCCGGCGCTCGCCGACGTCACCGATCGCGTTTTGTTCGATGATATCTGGAACCGGCCGGGGCTTTCGCCGCGCGACCGCAGCCTGATCACGGTGGCCTGTCTTGTCGCCCTTTACCGCACCAACGAACTGCCGTTTCATTTGCAGAAGGCGCTCGACAACGGCGTGACCCGCGACGAGTTGATCGAAGCGATCACCCATCTGGCTTTTTATTCCGGCTGGCCGACCGCCAATTCCGCCCTGCCGATCGCTCAGCGCGTTTTCGAGGAAGCTCTTCCTTCCGTCTGATGGAGAATACATGATGACGTCCGACACCCACGGCTATGCCGCCCATTCGCCGCAATCCGAACTTGTTCCTTACAGCTTTCCGCGCCGCGATCCGCGTCCCGACGATGTGGTCATCGACATCCTTTACTGCGGCGTTTGCCATTCCGATCTCCACACCGCCCGCAACGACTGGGGCTGGACGACCTATCCGATTGTTCCCGGCCACGAGATCATCGGCCGTGTGGTGTCGGTGGGCGCGGAGGTGAGCCGTTTCAAGGCCGGCGATCTGGTCGGTGTCGGCTGCTTGGTCGATTCCTGCCGTCACTGTCCGCCCTGCGAGCACGATCAGGAGCAGTACTGCAACGATGCAGTCTTCACCTATGGCGCGGTCGACCGCCACGACCACACCCCGACCCAGGGCGGTTATTCCGAGCGCATCGTTGTTTCCGACCGTTTCGTTCTGAAGGTACCGGACGGGATCGACCTCAAAGGCGCCGCGCCGCTGTTGTGCGCCGGCATCACCACCTATTCGCCGTTGCGCCGCTACGGGGTGAAAGCGGGCGACAGGGTGGCCGTGGTGGGCCTGGGCGGCCTGGGCCACATCGCCGTGAAGCTGGCCAAGGCGATGGGTGCTGAAGTCACCCTGTTCACGCGCTCGCCGGACAAGGAGGCGGATGCCCGCCGCCTCGGTGCCGACAACATTGTCGTTTCGACCGATCCGGCGCAAATGGCGGCGGCTGCCGCCAAGTTCGATCTGATTGTTGACACCGTGCCTTATGTGCACGACCTCAATCCCTATGTTCCCACCCTGGCGGTGGAGGGAACCTTGGTTCTGGTCGGTTATCTCGGGCCGCTGGATTCGATGCTCAACACTGTTCCTCTGGTGATGCAGCGCAAAGCCGTTGCCGGCTCGCTGATCGGCGGTCTGGCCGAGACCCAGGACATGCTGGATTTCTGCGCCGAGCACGGCGTCGTCGCGGATGTGGAAGTGATCCGCATGCAGGACATCAACACGGCCTACGAGCGCATGCTGAAAAGTGACGTCAAATACCGCTTTGTCATCGACATGGCCTCTCTCAAGGCCTGACACGTTCTGTATTTATGCCGCTGCCGTTTGTTGAAGGAGAAGACAACTATGCAGACACGTAAACTTGGTAACCTCGAGGTCTCGGTCATCGGTCTTGGCTGCATGGGAATGAGCTTTTCCTACGGCCCGCCCAAGGACAAACAGGAGATGATCACACTCCTGCGCGCCGCCGTGGAACGTGGCGTGACGCTGTTCGACACCGCCGAAGTGTACGGCCCTTTCATCAACGAGGAACTGCTCGGTGAGGCGCTGTCGCCGTTGCGCGATCGCGTGGTGATCGCCACCAAGTTCGGTTTTGACATCACCTCCGATCCGGCCGGCCGCAGCGGTGGTCCGCGTCTCAACAGCCGCCCCGATCACATCAAGGAAGTGGCCGAGGCCTCGCTCAAGCGGTTGAAGATCGATGTCATCGATCTTCAAC
>JBJKRM010000583.1:0-2910 GCA_046704685.1 Rhizomicrobium sp. | reverse complement strand
GGCTCGCGCTGCTGTTGGTTAACGAGGCACCGCAGCGCGAGAGCATAGGTCTCCTCACGGACATGCCAATCGGCGGTCCAGGCGAGTTGGCTGAGGCTGGCAATGCTGCATGCTTCGGCCATGCGGGTCAGACCAAGGTTCAGCCCGTCGGCGAGCAGCCCGGCCATCAGGATACGCGCATCGGAGACTGCTGCGCCGGTGCGCAGATGGGTGAAGCAGCCGGGGAACTGCGTCCAAGCTGCCACCTCGGCCAGAAGATCGGTGATCCGAATTCGCGGCAACATCGCGTAGAGCCGCGCAGCGAGAACCTCGGCTTCCGGTGGTGTTGACTTCTCGATCGGCACCACCTTCAGCACGCCGTTGGTGATCGTCACTTCCGGCAGCCGGTTGGTTGCGGCAAGGGTATCGATCTTCGCAAGTCGTTCGTTGAGCCGAGCCTGCCGGGCAGCGATGAACTGCTCGAAGTCTGGTTCCACGGCAACCGGCAAAGTACCGGCATGCTGGAGTTCCTGTAGTGTCGCCTGCGAGATCAGACGTTCCTCGAAGGAACGGTATTGTCGGCTGCCAGTGACCCAGACATCACCGGCACGCAAGCGGTCACGCAATTCCGACAGAACGCACAATTCGTAATAGCGCCGGTCGACGGCGCCTCCACGCAGTACATAGGTTGCCCAGCGTTGTCGCACGAAGCTGGTTGGTGGCGATTCAGGTAAGACAGACGCTCCTGTCCGGTTCGTCTCGCGCAGCAGTGTGATCGCTCGCATCAACGGGGCGTTCGCAGGTACGCTCTCGAATTCGAAGGCTTCAAGGACGGCAGGTGACCAGCGTCGGTTGCCGGCGTAGTGCTCGCCAAGCGACTGATACGCATCCAACTCGTCCGGTCGTGCGAGTGCCTCTGCTTCGGCAACGGTCTTGCAAAAGCGATCCCATGGGACCACCGCGGTGATCGCGCCGTAGGCGTCGCGCTCACTGTCGCGTGCGGCGATCAGGGCGGTGCCGATGCGGGCATAGAGACGGACCTTTTCATTGATTGCCCGCGCATCCGCCTGGAACGCCCGGGCCTGTCGTCCCTCGGCCTTGCGGAACATCGCACCAACCAGCCGATCGAACAGATCGTTTGCGTGATCAGTCAGGCTGGCGGTGATGTCCAGTACACTGGCAACCAGTGCGGCATGGCGCCGCTGCCGCTCGTATCCCGCCACATGCTGGACAGTGGTGCGGCCGACCTCCCGGACGAGCTGCGCCAAGCGCGCCTGGTGCACGAGATGGCCGCGGCCACGTTCAATGCCGATAGCGCGCACGTGCTCCAGTCGCTCGACCAGGGCCACCATGGCGGAAGGCATTGTCGCCTCCGGCATCTGTCGCAGCCAGGTCAACCAACTCAGACCGCCCTCGTCGCGACGCTCAGTGAGTGCATCGAGACGTCTGCGCTGCTCGGCGGAAAGCCCCTGGGTCAGCCGGCGATGAGCTTCCCGGCGTGCACGATGCCGCAGATCAACACACATCCGTTCCAGCACCGACGCGGGAGGGGTAACGATACTCCGCTCGCGGCACGTGTGCATTATCAACTGAGCCAGGAAGGCGAGTTGGTCGTTCTCGATTGCCTGAGGAAGCAATGCGCCTTTCAACTCGTCCGCGGCGTGCTTACCAAAAGGCCGCAGACCAAGCTGCTCCTGGCACTCGGCAACGTGACGTTGTCGGTTTCGCTCCGACGCAAGGTATTCGTCGATCGCGTCCGGCATGACATCGATCTGCTCGGCGACAAATGCCAGCAGAGCCGAGGGCGGTCGTTCACCGGCACGTAGTGGACGGCCCGGGAAGCGCAAATAGCAAAGCATCAGCGCATAGCCGAGCCGGTTGTGGTCGCCGCGGCACCGTTGGATCGCTGCGAGATCAGCCTCGGCAAGCGTAAAGTGGCGCACCAGCTCACTTTGTTCCGTTGGCGGCTCGAACAGTTCCACTATCTGGGTTGTACTCAATCGCTGCCGTCGCCTCACGCTGACCTCCCTGAACTTTGGCGCCGGGAGACCAGCCGATTCGGCCCAGCGAGTCGATCAGCGTGCTGCGGCTGATCCCGAATGTTCGGCAGACCGCCGCCTTGCTGGCCCCGCCGTCGAGCGCCGTGACGACGGCGGCAAGCTTCTCCGCATCGACGGCAACCGGACGCCCACCGCGGCGACCGCGGCGGCGCGCAGCGGCCAGACCCGCTTGCACTCTTTCCTGGATCAGCGACCGTTCGAACTGTGCGAGTGCTCCAAAGATGTGGAACAGCAACTCGCCTTGGGGGGTGGTGGTGTCGATCTGCTCGGTGAGGGATCGGAACCCGATGCCACGTTCCTTCAAGCCGGTAACCGTATTGAGGAGATGCGGCAAGGAACGACCAAGCCGATCCAGCTTCCACACCACCAGGCAGTCGTCCATGCGGAGGAACGCGAGCGCCGCGGCCAAGCCGGCACGATCACCGCGATTGCCGCTCGCCCGATCCTCGAATAGGTGGCGCTCATCCACGCCGGCGGCGAGGAGGGCGTCTCGCTGCAGGTCCATGACCTGGCGGTCGCCGTCGGTCGAGATCCGCATGTAGCCGACCAGCATGTGCGGAAAACCTCACTATTGGGGTTTCCGTACAGTGCTCCATTCCGACAGGGTTTGTCGTGCAGTTTTCGAGTGGCAAAGCACCCTCTTGGCGGCCCTTCGGCGTGATCAGCGGAAAACATGTGATTCCCGACATCCCCACATCTTGGGCGCTCCGCGGCAGCTGCCAATTTTTGGCGGATTTCTGCGATTGCCCAGCCGCAGCGTTCCCGTTCTGTCTGCTTATGCGTGCCAGAAGGGCATTTCGTCAGTTCCGGCCGTACCATCACGCGAAGCTGGTGCAGGACTGGCTGGCGCAGCCGGGTAGCCGGATCAAGC
>JBJKRM010000582.1:0-4070 GCA_046704685.1 Rhizomicrobium sp. | reverse complement strand
AAATAGAAGGTGGCATAAGGGCCGACCTGCATGCGCCGGTTCTTCTTCACCGCGATCAGGGCGGCGCGCAGCGCATTGCGTTTGTGGTCGTATTCGACCAGCGGCAGGATGTCGGCAGGCGTGATCTTGTGTTCGCTGATGCTCATGATCTGCTCCTTCCGGCCAGTCCGTAGGCCAGGGCCATGATTTCGATGGGGTGCTCGGGCACCGCTGCCGTCACCGGCTTGCCGTCTTTTTCAGCCGCCGTCTTGACCTGCTCGACGATGTGCTGGGCCGCCAGCGGGCAATCTGAGACGATATGGCCGCGCCCGGCATTGGCCACGGTGCGGACCACCGGCCGCCCCACCTTCACCGCACTCGCACGCGTCTTCTTCATCACCCCGAAAGTGCCGCCATGACCGGAGCAGCGCTCCACCGCATCGACCGGCGTATCGGGAATCAGGCGCAGCATCTCGGCCGCCTTCTGTCCCATGACCTGGGCCCGTTCGTGGCAGGGGATGTGCACGCTGACGCCTTCGGGCAGCGGCTTCAGGCCTTCCGGCAGGCCCTCCTTCTTGGCGATGTCGACGACATATTCGCCGATGTCGAACACTTGCCGGGCCAGCGCCTGCACATCCTTGTTCTCCGGCAGGATCAGCGGCCATTCGAATTTCAGCATCAGGCCGCAGGAGGCGGTGAGGGCGATGATGTTGTACCCCTCGTCCACCAGCTTGATCAGCTCGCGTGAGACCTTCGCGGCGCTGGCGGCGACGCGGTCGAGATCGGCCTGTTCCAGGAAGGGCATGCTGCAGCAGCCGGGATAGACCGGCTTGGTCTCGACACCCAGATGGTTGAGCACGGCCAGCGCCGCCATTCCGGTCTCGGGTTTGTTGTGGTTGACGAAGCAGGTGGCATAGAGCGCCACCTTGCGCTTGCCGAAAGCCGGTGCCGCCGGATTGGGCCTGAAGGTGGCCTGCCCGGCTTCGGTCATGAAGCTGCGAGCGGCGAACCTCGGCAACACCGCCTCTCGGTCGATGCCCGCCGTCTTCTCCATCATGGGGCGTGTCAGCTTGTTGCCGCGCTTGGCCGCCCAGTTCACCAGCGACGGCGCCAGGCGCGCCAGCCGCCCGTTGCGATCCATCTCCGCCAGTTGGCGCGGGGTGAATTCGCTGGTGCCTTTCTTCGTCTCCACGGCGCGATGGCGCAGCATCAGATGCGGAAAGTCGAGATTGAATTCGTGCGGCGGCACGTAAGGGCATTTGGTGAGGAAGCACATATCGCACAGCGTGCAGGCTTCCGTGACCTTGCCGAAATCCTCCGATTTCACGCCGGCGACTTCGTCCGGGCTGTCGTCGATCAGGTCGAACAGCCGCGGGAAGGAATCGCACAGGTTGAAGCAGCGCCGGCAGCCGTGACAAATCTCGAAGACGCGGCGCATCTCCGTGTCGAGCTTGGCTTCGTCGAAGAAATCGGGATCGCGCCACGCGATGGGGTGACGGGTCGGCGCGTCCAGGCTGCCTTCTTTGGACATGAGCGAATAGCGGGTGGCGAACAGGGATGGACGGCGAATAGCGAGCAAGGCGTGCCCTGCTCGCTATTCGTTATTTCGCTACTTTCCCAGCGTGTCGAGGGCTTTCTGGAAGCGTCCGGCGTGGCTCTTCTCGGCTTTTGCCAAGGTCTCGAACCAGTCGGCGATCTCGTCGAAGCCTTCTTCGCGCGCGGTCTTGGCCATGCCCGGATACATATCGGTGTATTCGTGCGTCTCGCCCGCGATGGAGGCCTTCAGGTTCAAGCCGGTGTCACCGATCGGCTCGCCCGTCGCCGGATCGCCGACCGCTTCCAGGAATTCCAGATGACCATGCGCGTGGCCGGTCTCGCCTTCCGCGGTGGAGCGGAACACGGTCGAGACGTCGTTATAGCCTTCGACGTCCGCCTTCTGCGCGAAGTAGAGATAACGCCGGTTCGCCTGGCTTTCGCCGGCGAAGGCGGCCTTGAGGTTTTCTGCTGTCTTGCTGCCTTTGAGGTTGGCCATGACCCTTCTCCTTGTTTGGGGACGTCCCAAGCGAAGAATGCGGACCACCGAGTCTCAAGTCAAGCAGTTTAGAATTATTCTAAACTAATGGCGTTTCAGACGCACCACCACATCGACGCGCGCCACCTGGGTTCCATCCGGCGCTTCCGGAAGGTTGCCGACGGCGATTTCTTCCGAGCCAGGGATGTCCGAGAGCACGCCGTCATCCTCATAATAGAAGTGTTGGTGCTCGGTGGTGTTGGTGTCGAAGTAGCTGCGCGTGGCATCTACCATGACCTGACGCAACAACCCGGCATGGGTGAACTGGTGCAGGGTGTTGTAGACCGTCGCGAGCGAGACGCGAATGCCCCGGTTGACGGCTTCGGCATGCAGTGTTTCCGCTGTCAAATGCCGATGTCCGTCGTGGAACAGCAAGTCCGCGAGCTCATTACGTTGACGTGTGGGGCGAAGCCCGGCGGCACGCAGCCGCGCGACGGCCGATTCGTTGGTGTTTTCCCGCATTTTCCTACGCATAACGGTTGGCATCCTTTTTCTGCTGGCCCCCGCCAAGTCGACCAGCAACCTTGTTTCTTCGATTGCGCTCGCCTTTACCGGCCCAAGGAGCTAAGACAGCCCAAGCGTCATTCTTGATGGGATAGTACGCTAGTCGTTAGAATAGTTCTAACGTAGAAATCGTCGCAGGTGCCCCTGTGTCGCCTATGTAGCGTAAGTTGTTGAAGGACATGGAAAAAGTGGACAAGACCCCAACGGAGCGCAAGTCGAGCTTCGATCTGTCGGGCCTTTTGGCTTGTGCCAAGGGCGAGCTTTTCGGGCTGGGCAACGCCCGCCTGCCGATGCCACCGATGCTGATGTTCGATCGCATCATCAAAATCACCGAGCGCGGTGGTTCGCACGACAAAGGCATCGTGCATGCCGAAATGGATGTGCGTCCCGATCTCTGGTTTTTCAAATGCCATTTCCAAGGCGACCCGGTGATGCCGGGATGTCTTGGTCTCGACGCCATGTGGCAACTCGTGGGATTCTTCCTCGGCTGGCTCGGCGGCCCCGGCAAGGGCCGGGCGCTCGGCGTCGGCGAGGTGAAGTTCTCGGGCATGGTGCTGCCGACCAACAAGCTCATCAGTTACTCGATCGACTTTAAGCGCGTGATCATGCGCAAGCTGGTGATGGGCATTGCCGACGGCATCATGAAGGTCGATGGCCAGGTGATCTACGAGGCCAAGGATCTGCGTGTCGGCCTGTTCCAGGAAGCATCGCAGCCGGCCTGATTACGGGAAACGTGGTGCGCCTTTTGCCGCGCGCCGGAACTGCAAGAGGTAAGACCATGAGACGCGTTGTCGTCACAGGGCTCGGCATTGTTTCATCCATCGGCAACAACGCCGCCGAGGTCACCGCTTCCCTGCGCGAAGCGAAGTCCGGCATCGAGCTTGCCGCCACCCATCGCGACATGGGCTTCCGCTCCCAGGTGCAGGGCGCAGTGAAGATCGATCTGAATGCTTTGATTGACCGGCGCGCCAAGCGATTCATGGGTGATACCGCCGCCTATGCCTGGCTGTCGATGGACCAGGCCATCAAGGATTCCGGCCTCGAAGAAAAAGACGTCATCAACGAGCGCACCGGCCTGATCGTCGGCTCTGGCGGGCCTTCCACCAAGACGCTGTTCGCCGCCGACAAGATCGCCGAGGCCACCGGTCCCAAGCGCATCGGGCCCTTTGCCGTGCCCAAATGCATGTCGTCGACCTGCTCGGCGGTGCTTTCCACCTGGTTCAAGATCAAGGGTATCAACTATTCGATCAGCTCGGCCTGCGCCACCAGCGCCCATTGCATCGGCAACGCGGCCGAGCAGATCCAGTGGGGCAAGCAGGATGTGATGTTTGCCGGCGGCGGTGAGGAGCTCGACTGGACGCTCGCAGCCCTGTTCGACGCCATGGGCGCCATGTCCTCCAAGTTCAATGACACGCCTGAGCGCGCCTCGCGTGCCTTCGACAAGGATCGCGACGGCTTCATCATCGCCGGCGGCGGCGGTGTCGTGGTGCTGGAAGAGCTGGAGCACGCTCTGGCT
>JBJKRM010000581.1:0-5969 GCA_046704685.1 Rhizomicrobium sp. | reverse complement strand
CTTCGTAATCGAGACTGCCGAGCCGTTCGCCGCTTTGCGGGAATTGCGGATCGTCGTAATCGATCACCATCAATTTGCGACCGCCGATCGCCGCGCGCACCACCGGTGCGAATTCGCGGTCGGTGATGAGGACCTTGGCCTCGCAATGCTCCAGCATGAAGGCCATGGCCGAAGCGTCTAGCCGCGTGTTCAACGTGTTGAGCACGGCCCCCAGCATCGGCACGCCGTAATGGGCCTCCAGCATTGGCGGGGTGTTCGACAGCATCACTGACACCGTATCGCCGCGTCGGATGCCGGCGCGGGCCAGGGCGGAGGCCAGGCGGCGAGCCCTGGCATAGAACGCGGCATAGCTTGTTCGCGCGCTGCCATGGATGATGGCCGTGTGGTCTGGGAAGGTGCGGGCGGCGCGGTCGAGGAAGCCGATCGGGGATAGCGGCTGGTAATTGGCCGGGCTTTTGTCCAGGCCGGTCTCGTAGGGATTGACGGTTTTGCGGCGAGTGGTTTGCCGATTCAACGGTTTGGGCTTGGCACGCGGTGCCGTCTTGCGAGGGGCTGGCGCGGGCTTTTTTCGGCTGGCCATGGCGTTCCCTGGATTGATTTTTAGAGGAAGCCTAGGGATCGCCCCGTGCCGCTGCAAGCAGCATGGACGACCGTGACGCCGGTTGCTAGGAACAGACCGTCATGGCGAAGGTGGGCGGAATGGATCAGATGACGGGTGAAGTGCGCCGCGGCCCGCTGCGGTCGGTCTACGCCTGGATGATGCGGAACGCCCAGGGTAAACATGCCTGGGCGGCCCTGGCGGCTTTCGCCTTTGCCGAGGCGTCATTCTTCCCCATTCCGCCGGACGTGATGTTGCTGCCGATGATGCTGGCGGACCGCAGCCGTGCTTTCCGGCTGGCGGCCTGGTGTGCGCTGTGGTCGATCATCGGCGGGATGTTCGGCTATCTGATCGGAGTGGCGTTCTGGGATACCATCGGCATCCTGATCATCCATGCGCTGCACGTGCCCATGGCGCGGGTGGAAGCCTTGCGCGCGGATTATGCGGCCCACGCCTATCTCATCGCGGTGCAGGGCCTGACCCCGATCCCCTTCAAGCTGGTGACGATCTCGGCCGGGCTGGCCAAGGTTCCCTTCTTTGCCTTCATGCTGTTTGCGGCGTTGGCCCGCACGGTCCGCTTTGTGGTGATCGAAGGGCTGCTCGTCCACTGGTTCGGCGCCCAGGCCAAGGCGATCCTCGACAAATATATGGAGATCGCCTTGGTGGTTTTCCTGGTTGCGGTCGTGGTCGGGATTGTGCTTGTTGGCCTCGCGCTGTAATTGAGTCTTAGCGCAGGAACGACGACAGCGGCGTGGCCGCTGCATCTTTGGCCGGGCGCGACAGGTAGAATTCTGCCAGATAATGACCGTTCGCTTCCAATCCTGCAGTGCACAGGTTGCGTTTGCCGAGCAGCTTCTCGACATGGCGCTGTTCGGCCTCGTCGGCGAAGCGCCGCTGGTCGAAATAGCGGCCGTTGAGCTTTTCGGTGACGTAGCCGAATTGCTTCAGGCATTCGTCCACCGGCCCGAAGTCGAACATGCGCAGCACAAAGGAAGCGACCCACGGCATGGCATCCTCGGGCTGACAGGACATGATGCGCTGGAAGGTCTTTTCGGTGACGTAGCCCACGACGCCCGTCGAGATCACCAGGTCACAATGCCCAAGGGTGTCGGCGGCTTGCGGCGAGGGATCGTTCTGTTCGAAATCTTCGGGGATGGCGTCGTCGAGCAGACCCGACCAGAAGCCATAGGCCGCGGCACATTGGGCACGGTCAATTCCGACAATGCTGATGTCACGCTTCAGCTTGCCGTCGTAGAAGTTGGTCTGGTCTTCGTGAAGCAACTCGCGTGGGGCGATTTCGGCCTCTTCGAAGGCGTTGTAGTGCGCCTTGAGCTCATCCATCGTGCGTCCGTATTTGAGCACGGCGGCATTGATGCCGTAGGAGCATCCGAGATCGAGCACCGTAAGCCCCTCGCGTCGCCGCGCGGTGGCATAGGCGTCGAAAGTCTTGAGGAACACGGGCGCGGCGCGTTCGGGTATGCAGTAATCGAGGGCGCCAAGCACCTGGAAGTAGCTTCGAGGGTCAAGCTGGTTGTAAGTCCATTCGAAGCTGGCTTTTCCCTTGTTTGCTTGGTCGTATCCTTGGTTCGTCACGTCGAGCCTCCTGGTTGTGGATCGCGCTTGCCCGCGCGAAAACGCTTTGAAGCGCGATTTGATCGCGCCTCTCCCTTTGAGTTTTCCGGTTACAATGGCAGTTTAGCCCCTTGTTGTGCCGCTGTCATCACGTACAACCCGCAATCCACGCTTTATTTGGCCGCATGATCCCGCAACTGGCCTCGATTGCTGCGATCTTATTCACGACATTAATCTTTCTTGTCGGCAACGGATTGCTGCAAACGCTAATTCCGGTGCGCGCGCATATCGAAGGGTTTTCCACCCTGGCGATAGGTGTCATCAGTTCGGCCTATTTTGCAGGATTCGTGCTGGGTTGTTTTTCCGGTCCACGTTTGCTTGCGCGGGTAGGACACATCCGCACCTTCGCGGTTTGCGCCGGGATATGCGCGGCGGCGACGCTCATTCAATCGATGGCCGTCAGCGAAAGTGGTTGGTTTTTGATGCGCGCCGCATTCGGGTTCGCTGCCGCCAACATGTATATGGTGCTGGAGAGCTGGCTTAACGACCGCGCCAACAACGAGTCGCGCGGCTCGGTTTTCGCGTCCTACCTGAGCGTGAACTTCGGTGGGCTGATGATCGGCCAATTCCTCTTCGCCACGTCGCGGCCCGACAGTTTTGTTCTCTTCGATCTCGCCACGGTGTTCTACGCGCTTTGCCTCATCCCTGTCGGGCTGACCAATCTCAAACAGCCGACACCGGCACCGGTGCCGAAGTTGCGGCCGTTCCGCTTGTACGGAATCTCGCCGGTCGGCGTGGCCGGCTGTATCGCCGTCGGCTTGGCCAACAATGCCGTATGGACGATGGCGCCGGTTTATGCGCGGTCTTTGGGGCTGACCAATGGTGAAATCGCGCTCTTCATGGTGGCGTTCACGCTGGGCGGCGCGTTGGTCCAGGTGCCGGTGGGGCGCTTGTCCGATCGCATGGATCGCCGCTGGGTGATCGCCGCCACTTGCATACTCGCCGCCGCAGCCGGCGTCTTGATGGCGCTGTTCGGTGCCGAAAGCCACGGCATCATGCTGGCGATGATCTCTGTGTTCGGCGTGTTGATGCTGCCGCTCTACGGATTGTCGGTGGCCCATGCCAATGACCGCATCCCGCAGGAGGAGTTTGTCGAGTCGTCGGCGACGCTGCTGCTGATCAACTCCATCGCCTCCATTTTGGGGCCGACCTTGGCCGCCGGCGTGATGGACGGCTTCGGCGCGCGATCGCTGTTCTTCTTCACGGCGGTGGTGCATATCACCATGGCAGGCTTCACGCTGGTGCGGCTGCGCCAGAAAGGGGCGGCCGAGGACGTTTATCGCGAGCCTTTTGCGCCCCTGCCGCATCAGTCCTCGCCGGTGGTGCTGGAACTCGATCCGCGCAGCCCCGATGCCTGACTTGCGTAGCGGAAGCCGGTTGAGCGGGTAGGGAAATTCGCCGGGGCGCTTGCTAGGCTTGGCTTATGGATCAGCGCCGCCGCGGACGACCGCCCCATGATGACGTGTTGACCGCCGCCGAATGGCAGGTGGTCGAAGCCGTGCGGCACGGACTCAGCAATCGCGCGATCGCCGAACGGCGCGGCGTCAGTCTCGATGCCGTGAAATACCACGTCGCCAATGTGCTCTCGAAACTCGGCTTTGCCAGCCGCCGCGAGCTTCGTCACTGGAACGGTGTCGCCCGCGGCAGCGCATTGGCCACCAAGGAGAACGCCATGCCCCACAGTGTTTCACTCGGGCCCGTCGGCCAGATTTCGCGCCAGGTGAAGGACATCGCCGCCGCGCGCCATTGGTATGGCGAAGTCCTCGGCCTTAAGCATCTCTACTCTTTCGGCGATCTGGCGTTCTTCGATTGCGGCGGACTGCGCCTCTATCTGCAGCAGGACGACAAACCGGCCGCCGAATCCATCCTCTATTTCCGCGTGCCCGACATTCGCGCCGCCCATGCGGCGTTATCGGAGCGCGGCGTGGTGTTCACCAACGCGCCGCACATGATCCATCGCCATGACGACGGCATGGAGGAGTGGATGGCGTTTTTCGCCGACAACGAAGGCCGTCCTCTGGCGATCATGGCGCAGGTGGCGAGCACAGGCCGTCCGGCGCCCAGTCTCTGAAGCCGGCGTCTTGTCAGGACATCTCGCCGCCTTCGTTCGGCTCGACAGGGCCTGCCGCAGCCGGCTCTGCCCCGGCTTCGCCTGATGGCGCTTCTGGCGTCTCGACCGGTGCTTCGCCTGGCGCGGCGTCCGTCGTCGCATCCGGTGTCGCGCCCGGCACGTCCTGCAGCGGCTTCAAAGTGGTGCCCGCCTTGGCGGCGCGTTTGATGGCGCGGTCGCGCTTGGCGGCGGCGCGGCTCACCGCGAGGTCGAGTTCGAGCTGCGAGCACAGGCCCAGCGTCACCGGGTCCACCGCCTTGATGTTGGTGGCGTTCCAGTGCGAGCGCTCGCGGATCTTCTGGATGGTGGCCTTGGTGGTGCCGATCAGCTTGATGATGTCGGCATCGGCGAATTCGGGATGGTTGCGCAACAGCCAGTACACCGCATCGGGCTTGTCCTGGCGCTTGGAGACCGGGGTGTAGCGCGGCGCCTTCTTCTGCTTGACGGCCGGCATCTTGTGCTTGGGCGGCGCCATCTTGAGCCGCACCTTGGGGTTCTTCTCGGCTTCCTCGATCTGCTCGCGCGTCAGCTGACCGGCGGACACCGGGTCCATGCCTTTGATCCCCTTGGCGACGTCTTCGTCCGCGATGCCTTTGACCTCCAGCGGATGCAGGCCGCAGAAGTCGGCGATCTGGTCAAAGGAAAGCGAAGTGTTGTCCACCAGCCAGACGGCGGTGGCTTTCGGCATCAAAGGCTTGTTCTCGGCGGCCATAATAAAATTTCTCCCTTTGCCGGGGGAGTTGTCACCCTCCACCCGATCTCTCCAGGCGTAACCTTTCGAGGAATAACCAGGGTTGTAGCGGGGAAGAGGGCCGCTGGAAAGGCTTTTTTGCGGCCCCGCGTCAGCCCAGCGACGGCTTGGCCACCATCAGCCAGAAAATCGCCAGAACCGCGGCAAAAGCCGGCCAACCGAGCGCAAACCACAGCTTGAAGAGGCGGTGATAGGACAAGGGCAGCACATCCTGCTTCGCGGCCACGGCCAGATCCCGCAGCCGGATCTGGATCCACACAACCGGCAGCCAGCAGGCACCCGCCACGCCATACAGGACGTACGCCGTCACCAGCCACGGCGCGAAAGGGTTGAAACCGGCCAGATGCACCAAGGCAAACCCCGTCACCGGCTGGATGATGATGGCCGGTGTGGTGAACCACAGGTCGGCCCGCACCACATTGGTGGCCACCGCAGCGATGGCGCGTGCATTGCCTGTCCGGTGCACCATCAGCATCTGGAAGGCGGTGCCTAGCCCTGTGCCGAACAGAATGGTCGCGCTGACAATATGGATCACCTTGATGATGAGATAGCTCACCGGTCGATCTCCAAGGCCCACAACACGGCAACCGCGCTCATGAAGGCAAAGTTTTTCAGCAGCGGCCCAAAGGGATCGAGCCACAGGCCGGGAGTGACGACGGTCAGGAACAGCGTATAAGCTGCAACGACGCAAAGCTGAACCACTGCCATCACGGGCGGCCGCCAACGTGCCATTACGAGTGCACCGATCACAATGTCGGTGACGCAAGCCGCAATCGCCACGGTCGCGCTTGGCACCATCGCGCTCGCCGAACTGAACAGCCCGATCAGGCCCGATAAAGCCCAAGTCATTCCGAGAACGATCCGAAGCAGCGGGCGCA
>JBJKRM010000580.1:0-3996 GCA_046704685.1 Rhizomicrobium sp. | reverse complement strand
GCGGCTGATCGCGGGGCTGGCGCAGCCGCAGGGCGGCAGCCTCAGCTATCTCGGCCAGCCGATCGAAGGACCGGCCCGCGGCGTCTCGATGGTGTTCCAGAGCTTTGCGCTGTTTCCCTGGCTGACGGTGCTGGAGAACGTGCAGCTGGGGCTGGAGGCGCTGGCACTGCCGGAGAAGGAGATCCGCACCAGGGCGCTGGCCGCCATCGACCTGATCGGCCTCGACGGCTACGAGAGCGCCTATCCGCGCGAGCTGTCCGGCGGCATGCGCCAGCGCGTCGGCTTCGCCAGGGCCCTGGTGGTGCATCCCAACATCCTTTTGATGGACGAGCCGTTCTCGGCCCTCGATATCTTGACCGCGGAAAACCTGCGCACCGATCTGATCGAGCTGTGGGGGCAGAAGAAGCTGCCGATCAAATCGATCCTCCTCGTCACCCACAATATCGAGGAGGCGGTGCAGATGTGCGACCGCGCCCTCATCTTCTCCACCAATCCCGGGCGGGTGACGACCGAGATCCGCATCGACCTGCCACATCCGCGCGAGCGCAGCGACCCGCGCTTCGAGGATTACGTCGACCGCATCTATGTCGAGATGACGGCCAAGCGCATCGAACGCCTGCGCGCCGTGCAGCAGGTGGGCGTCATCCCCGACGGACCGCTGCCGCGCACCTCGTCGAGCGCCATCGCGGGCCTGATCGAGGCCGTGGCGGCGCCCCCTTACGCCGGCAAGGCGGACCTGCCCGACATCGCCGGCGACCTCCAGCTGGAGATCGACGAACTGTTCCCCATCACCGAAGCCGCCCAGATGCTGCGGCTGTGCGAAGTGGAAGGCGGCGACATCCGCCTCACCCATCTCGGCCGGCGCTTCGTCGACGGCGAAACCAACCAGCGCAAGGAGATCTTCCAGCGCGCGCTCCTGACCAACGTGCCGTTCGTCGCCCATATCCGCCAGGTGCTGGACGAGCGCTCCCAGCACACCGCGCCGCGGCGGCGCTTCGTCGACGAACTCGAGGACAAGATGAGCGAGGACGCCGCCGAAGAGACACTGCGCACCATGATCGGCTGGGCCCGCTTCGCCGAGCTGTTCTCCTATGACGACGAGAGCGAAACGTTCAGCCTGGAGAATCCGACGTAACTCGGCCGCATCCACGCCTGTCATGGGCGTGCCAAAAGCAAATTGTCATGGCCCGCATTCGCGGGTGATGACAGTGAGGGATCAATTGCTGGCGTGGGGATCAGGCCAAACCACCAGGGCTTGATCATTGATTGTCAGGTTTCTTCCTGCAGAGGGAGGGGGGGTGCCTCCCCCCTTGACAAAAACACCCCAAAAGGACCGCTCCTGCAAAAGACGTTCGAAATTTCCCTTTGTTTTCGGAGAGTGGCCCGCGCCGGCCGGTTTTGGCCCCTTCAAGAAAAGCTGCAGAACAACTGGATTTCCCGACCGGTTTTGCCGGGCCCCTGCGCCCTGCCCACACCGGTGGGGATATAGGGAAAATGGGGTGCGCAGCGTGCCGTTCAAGGGGCTGCGACAACATCGGCAAAAGCCAATGCAATCAATGATCGACGACGCACAGGCCGGCGACTGCGTCGCAATACGGACGTGTACGGACGATTAAATTGGATCTGTTGCTCACCCCAATACCTCTCCCCCGGAGGGGAGAGGCTGGGGTGAACCTCACTGGCTGTCGTGTCGGTCGAGTTCGTGGAGATCAAGCGCCCAAGGCAAGGCCGAGCGGCACCAGAAGTGCTTCACCGGTTTGAGATCGCGACGCTGGCGCAAGGTGCCGACACGCAACGAGCAGAGGTTCTCGCCATCCGGCGGATAGGAGAACAACGGCGAGCCGCAATCCGGGCAGAAGGCGTGCATACGCGCACGCCCTGAATCCGCCTTCTTGAGGAACTCCTTGGGCTCGCCGCTCAACACCTTGAGATCGCGTGCCGTCACCACGGCCCGATAGGCCGAGCCGGTCAGCTCCTGGCAATCGGTGCAGTGGCAGACCAGCACCGTTTCCGGATCAGCGTCCGCCTCGAAGCGGATATTGCCGCAATAGCAATGACCATCGACGTGCATGGCTTCTATTCCACATATTGATCAATTCCCGCGAACCCGATTTTGGCTCCATGCGCCGATCCGTTGTTCAGCTTCGGCAGACCGGCAATGGCGATTTGCGATTCCAGCGTGAATTTGGGCAAGGCGTAGGTCGCCGCAAAGGACTTGCCGTCCTTTTGATAGAAGAGTTCAAACCGGTCGGGGGACGTATTTGACATGATCTCGATGCGGTCCGCTTCGAGGATTTTGACGGGGGCCTTGCCGTCCATGGCGTAGAAATACAGCACCTGGCACTTCTTCGCCTTTTTGTCCTTGCCGGCACCGGGTTCCGCAACCACCAGCGCAAGCCCAGCGACCTGCATAACCGGCACGACATTGTCCGCGCGCTTCGCCGCAGGCTTGGAGATATAATAGAGCATGTTCTGAGACAGGATTCTGCGATGGCCCGGCGTGAACAGCCAGTGGCTCGCCTTGGACTTCTGATCGACGACGAGAATATTGACCGTCCTATAATCGTCCGGAAACACGACCGGCATGAATGCGTGGTGCTCCGGCCGGAAGGAACGGCGGTTCAGAGCATACAGACGCTCCGTATCGGCCCCGGCCATGTAGCCGTAGTTGAGCGATGTGAGGAAATAGCCGTGCCTGGCGTGATGATGGCCGTCAAAATGGAGAAGCCTGGCGTCATGCCAAGGGATCACGCCGCTGCGCAACGCCAGCCCGACGCCGCCGCAGATCAAGGCTCCCAGCAGCAACAGCATGATGACGATGCCGTTGAACCGCCACACGAAACGGAAAAATGCGTTGTTGTCCGTCATGACACTCCTCGCTTTTTGATGACCGCGGCATTCCCTTAACCGGCGTCTGCGACACCCGCTTGAAATCCGGTGGCGAAACGAACGCGTTGCTTGGAGAACGGCAAAAAACGATCGGCGCCGGCAAGGCCAAGACCGCGTTCGGACGCCACAGGAAGTTGAAAAACCCAGCCATTCCCCATCCCCGGCGGAGAGCTTAGCGCGCCGATCGCGGCAAGTCTCGGGCCGCCGGGCGGAATGTGGCAGAGCCGTCTCTCCGGTCACTTTGGAATTGGAAGAGACGTTCGCGGTGAACCATTACGGTTCAAGGACTTGAGCAACACCAACGGATGCGAGGCCCGCCATTACGACCAGGACAGAGAAGGGAAATCTTTATTGCGGTATGTCCGGCATCGGCTTTTGGGACAGCACATGCAGATCGATCAGGGAGTAGATCGTTGCGGTGGAATGGTCGCCGTTGCGCGACAGCACAAGATAGCGATCGGTGCCGACCTGCTCGCCCGAGATGATCTCGTCGGTGGTGAGAAAGCGCACCGCCGGTCCGCCGCCGACGCGGTAATAGTAGAGGGACTGACGGGATTGCTCGCCAGCGGTGTTGACGACGGTGAAAATCAGGCCGGTGACGGGCGCGTTCAAGCCGTCGCCGGCATGCAGCTCGTCGCGCGTCAGGATGACCTGGCCGTTGTCGGGGAACATCCAGCGGCTGGCGGCATTGGTGCCATCGACAACCAGCATGTTCACCGCCGCGCCGCTGTCGTGCCCCTGCCAACGATCGAGTACAAAGAGCTTCACCGGCGAACCTGGAAGCGAAACGGCATCATGCGACAGGCGGTATTCATCCGCAGCGCGAACGCCGACGGTCGACGCCGGCGCAGAGAGCAGAAACCGCCACAGCGCAAAGCCGAGCAGAACCAGAACGGCAACGCTCAACACGGCGAGACCGGCCGTGTTCGTGCGCCATGGCTGGCGGAAATACAGGCTTTGCCGCACGGCGCCCCCTGCGCTGCTCCGTATACAGTGTGAGCCAAGCACTGAGGGTTGTCCATCGACCGCCAGCCTGCCGCGGATATCCACATCCAAACCGGTCATTAGGGAAAGAACGCTCGCCAACGTTGCGGTTGAGTCCGCCTC
>JBJKRM010000579.1:0-4805 GCA_046704685.1 Rhizomicrobium sp. | reverse complement strand
TCGATCCGGTCGACGGCACCCGCGCCTTCATCACCGGTCAGACGCAATGGGGCACGCTGATTGCCTTGAACGACGGCGGCAATCCGGTTCTGGGCCTGCTCGATCAGCCGGTGCTGGGCGAACGTTTCATCGGCATGGGCGACAAGGCCGAACTGCATTCCGCCGATAGCGTGGTGCCGCTCAAGACCCGCCCCTGCGCCGATCTCTCCCAAGCCGTGTTGATGACGACCCATCCCTGGAACTACTTCGATGCCTCCGAGCAGGAGGAGTTCCGGCATCTGGCGGACAATGTGCTGCTGTCGCGCTTCGGTGGCGATTGCTATGCCTACGGCCTGTTGGCGATGGGCTTCGTCGATCTCGTGGTCGAGGCGCGGCTCAAGCCATGGGATATCCAGGCGCTGATACCGATCGTCGAAGGGGCGGGCGGCGTCATCACGGACTGGAAGGGCGGTCCTTGCACGGATGGCGGCCGAGTGATCGCGGCCGGCGATAAGCGTGTGCACGCGGCAGCGCTGAAGTTCCTGGCTGGGTAATGATGGCGGGCATGGAACCACCACTGCCTATTCTGGAAAACCACTGGCGCCGCTCGTGCGAGGCGATCAGCATCGCCGTTCCCAAAGGCGTGTTCGAGGCCCTGGTAGAGCGCTACCACGAGCCGTATCGTGCCTATCACACGCTGCAGCACATCGGCGAATGCATCGGTCACCAGTCGTCGCTACGCAGCGCGCCGGCGGAGCTGGGTGTCGCGGTCTGGTTCCACGATGCGATCTATGATCCCCAGCGTTCGGACAACGAGAAGCGCAGCGCCAGTTGGGCGGAGGCAGTTCTGGCCGGCCATCCAACGGCAACGAAAATCAAGCAGATGATACTGGCAACGCGCCGCGGTGTGGTGCCGGAGGATGCCGCATCACGCCTGCTGGTTGACCTTGATTTGGCGATCCTGGCTCAGCCCGAGCCGCGCTACAGCGAATACGAAGCCCAGATCCGGCGCGAATACGCTCATCTCGACGACGTGGCCTATCGGGCGGAGCGGCGCAAGCTGCTGCAGTCCTTTGTCGACCGGCCGTTCATCTACGGCACGCCGGATTTACGGGCGCGTTTCGAGTCGCGCGCGCGGAAAAATCTCGAACGTTCGATCAACGCTATCATCGTAGCCAAGCGTTGACGACAAGTGCCCGGTGAAGGATGCGCCGTTCGGCCTAGCGGTTACAGCCGCTCCAGGAAGGCGTCGAAGTGATGCCAGAAGCGGTGGCGGATGGCGTCGCGCTCCATCAGCATTTCGTGCTCGGATTCGTCCAACGCCACATATTTGCCGTGCGGCAGGCGGTCGGTGAATTTGCGTGTCGCTTCTGTCAGCACGATGCGGTCTCGGCCGGCGCCGAAAACGAGCGCCGGCGTGGTGATGGCTTCGGCATAACCGGGTGCATTCACCGCTTTTAGCGAGCGGTAGGCCGCATTGATCCATCCCCAGGTGGGCCCGGCCAGCCGGATCGCCGGGTGGGCGAGCAGGACGTTCTGGGTGCGCGCGAAGCGCTGGACGTCGGTGGTGCAAAGCTGGGTCGAGAAATCGACTTTGAACGGATCGCGTTTTTCCATGCCCCAGGCGAAGGCGCTGGCACGGCCGATGCGCGACTGCACCGCCGTCATAGTGCGCACCAGGGCGGACGGGTACCCCCTGGTGGAGAACCCAAGCATCGGCGCGCTCAGTATGGCGGCGCGGAACTGGCTCGGATGATTGTGCAGGGCGCGCAGGGCGATATGGCCGCCCATGGAATGGGCCAGCAGTAGCGGTGTCACCGGCGACAGCGGCGCCACCACTTGCTCCATGAAACTTGCAAGATCAATATCGTATTCGGTGAAATCACCAATATGGGCCTTCAAGGGATCGGACAGCGCCCGCGCGCTGCCGCCCTGTCCGCGCCAGTCGAACGTGGTGACCACAAAGCCGCGGTCGTTCAGCTCGCCGATGACCTCAAAGTACTTTTCGATGAACTCGGTCTGGCCCGACAGCAGCACGCAGACTTGGCGCGACTTCTTTTCCGGCTCGAATAGACCGGTACGCAGCCGCACACCATCGCTGGTGCTGATGAAACGAAAGGTGAAGTCAGCCATGAGTAAACAGCGAACAGGAAAAGACCCTACTCGCTATTCGTTACACGCTATTGGTTTCTGTCAACCGCGCGCCTTCTGCAGGATGGGGTTGAGCTTCATGGCTAGTCCCATATCCCCCGCCACGCGCAGCTTGCCTTGCATGAAGGCCGAGGTGCCGTCGAGTTCGCCCTTCACCATCTTCTCGAAGGTGTCGAGGCTCACCGTGATCGTGCAGTCGGCCGACTTGCCGGCGCCGTCGCTGACGGCGTTGGGCTGCGATTTGCCGTCGATATAGACGCTGCCCGGCTCGCCGAAGTCGAATTTGAGCGTCCCGCCCAGACCCGAATTGGAGCCAAGCCGGTTACCCATTTCGCTGATGATCTGCTGCACCCGCGCGTCCATGATGATCCTTCCCGTTAAAGTCGGCGGCCCTGGGGGCCGAAGAGCTTCCTTAATTTGACCATTTGTCCGCTTGCCCGGCAACAGGCATGGTAGCGGGCGGCGGCTTACCAAGGGGCAGGCGCGCCACAGATTCCTGATGTCACGGCCTGCCGGCATGATGGCTGGGATGGACCTGTTTCCTCGTTCTTGGGCTGGTGCCGCTTTTCATCCTGACCGGGTGGGCCGCTGTTGGGTGCCCTATCTCGTGCTTGTTCCAGGGATGGTGCTGCAATGGCGTCTTAATAAAGGTGCCTGCGAGGAAAACAGCATCCAATCGCTGACCCAAAGTGGCTGCCGGCGAAGCCCAGCGAACCGCGCAGAAGGCGCTTGGTCGCAGATTATGATCCATGATCTGACGAGTCTGGAGCATGCCATCCGACAGGCCGACGGTCTCAGCTACACCGGGGAGACGGTGCTGTAGGGGGTGGCGCTGTAGCATCTGATCGGGGGATGAATTTCCCGCGTGCTTCGGCATAGATCGCGGCATTGCCCACCGCCACCACGATCATGCTGAGCATCCAGCCAATCGTGCTCAGCAACGCCGCCTCCGCCGTGAATTCCGCCAAGCCGCGCGTCAAAAGAGCAGCGGCGATTGCATAGATCAGCCAGAGGATAAGGACACGAAGACGGTTGCCGCGGGTGAGCGTGATGCTCCGGCGCAGGGCCGCCAGTGGGCCTAACCCTTCGATTACGGTGGCGGGGATGGCAGCGCACCACAGGATGCCAAGCCCCACGAGCAGCACGGATCCGATCGTCAGGAACGGGTGCCAGTAGACATATTCATAAAGGACGTAACCCAGAAGGCCGGGCGGCAGGTGTGATGGATGCGGTGGCGAACGAAACCAGCCGGGCAGGACCGGCAGAAACGTCAGCACCAGCCAAAGAAGTGCGATGGCTGCCAGTGGAAGGAAGCTGCGTGCTGCCGCCACCGCGTCGGCGCGCAATGCGATGGGGTCTTCGCGCCAGTAGGCAACGGCCCGATGGGCGATCATGCCGGCGGCGAGCGCCTCGACCACCGCGGCCGGGATCAGGAACAGGCGGGACATCGCCATATGCCAAAGGACCATTGCCTGCAGATGGTGCCCGGCCAGGCCCCCAGGGCCGTTGGTCGGTAGCAAGAGTACCAGTCGCAAATTCAGCCATGTCATTGCCTTGGCGCTGGCATAGGCAATGACCGCCAGCCCCAGGAACACTGGCAGGAACCGCATTGTGGTCCGAACGGTCTTTCTCAGGACCGTCGACAGGCCGATTTTTCCTTCTGGATTCACACAGTTGCCTCTCAGGTGCAGGACCACGGATATGGGACAAAAGAGACGCGTCGTCACCCCTTGAAACCGCCCTTTGGGCTCCCCACCTAAGTCGGTGTCGGGAGGCCGGACGGCTCCCGGCAAGGAAACTGGTCCTGGCCGCGAGGCGGGACCACCAACCAAACGCTACTAGGAGGTTTGACAATGCGTACTTTTGATTTCTCCCCGCTGTTCCGCTCAACTGTTGGTTTCGATCGACTCTTCGATCTGATGGATAGTTACGCCGAGCAGTCTGGCGGCTATCCCCCGTACAACATCGAGCGGTCCGATGAGACCCATTATCGCATTAGCCTGGCTGTGGCCGGCTTCGGCGAGAAAGACCTGAATATCGAGGTCAAGGAAGGCGTGCTGACTGTGACCGGGCAGCGTGACGATCAGGACAAGTCCGATCGAAGCTATCTCTACCAAGGCATCGCTGGGCGCGCCTTCGAGCGCCGCTTCCAACTGGCCGAACACGTGGAAGTCCGGGCCGCCAAGCTCGAAAACGGCCTCTTGCACATCGACCTGGAGCGCGTGATCCCCGAGGAGAAGAAGCCTCGCCGAATCGCCATCAACAGCCCTGAGCTGAAGAGCATCGAAGGCAAGGCTGCCTGAGCGGCAATACAGTAACCTAGAACAGGAGAAGAGCCGGGAGCCTTCCCGGCTCTTCTTTTTTTGCTGCACGTGATGAGGTACATGTGAAAACGCACACGAGGTGTCGGGTCGCATATGCCCAGTTGGCAAAGTTCCTTCTTCGACCGCTACTTGCGCATGGCCAAGCCGCGCGCGGTGGATGCCAACACCGACATCGCCGAGCTGCGGCGCCAATACACCTACCTCTCGGATCGCTTCGGCGCGGTGCCGCGCGACGGTGTTTTCGAGCCGGTGGCGCTGGGTCCGGTCAAGGGCGAGTGGGTGAAGACCAAGGCGTCGTCACCGTCGCGACTGATTCTCTATTTCCATGGCGGCGGTTATATTTCGGGCTCG
>JBJKRM010000578.1:0-4359 GCA_046704685.1 Rhizomicrobium sp. | reverse complement strand
ACTTCGAGGAAGCGCAGGCCCTTTGGGATGACTCAAATCATCTGGAGGTGGCAGCCTGCAGATCAGACGAACCACGCTTCATGGTTGTCGGGCTGATCGGCGATCAGCATTGGTCGGCGATTATCACGGATCGAGCCGACAACATCCGCATCATATCCGTCCGGCGCGCCCGCGAAGAGGAGATTGCGCACTATGAAAGCAACTGAATTGGATCGCAGGTTCGACGATGGCGAAGATGTCAGCGCGCACTTCGACTGGACAAAGAGGCGCCGGCCCAATCTCGAAGCCAAGCGCGTCAATGTCGATTTCCCCACCTGGATGGTGGAGGCGCTCGACCGGGAATCGCGCAAACTGGGCGTGACACGCCAGTCCTTGATCAAGCTGTGGCTGGCTGACAAGCTGGAACAGATTTCGAAGTAGAGGCCCCATGGCAGCTTCGGCCCGCAAATTCCTGGTGGTGGTGGACAAGACGCCCGAATGTCGGGTGGCGGTGCGCTTCGCGGCGCGCCGGGCGCAGCACACGGGCGGCCGGGTGTCGCTGTTCTGCGTCACCGCGCCGATCGACTTCCAGCAATGGCAAGGTGTGGAAGAGATCATGAAGGACGAAGCCCACCAGGACGCCGAGGCCCTGGTCTATGACGCGGCCAAGACCATCAACGAGCTGACCGGCATCATCCCGGAACTTTTGATCGAACACGGCGATCTCACCGAACGCCTGCTCGATTTCGTCCGCGGTGATCGCGATATTTCCATTCTGGTGCTGGCTTCGTCCGCCTCGAAGGAAGGCCCCGGGCCGCTGGTGAAGCTGTTTGCCAGCAAGGTGCAGGCCATTCCCGTCACCATCGTTCCGGGCAATCTCTCCGACGAGGAAGTGGACGATCTGGCCTGACCAAACGAGGCTCCGCCTCGCAGGGAGTTCACGCCATGTGGGACTTCAGCTTCACCAGAGCCCTGGAGATGGTCGGCAAGACCATGCCGTTCGTGGTCCTGCGGCTCGTCCTCTATGTCGGAATCGGCGTTGCATATCTGGCGGTGACGGGCGTTGGCGCGGCGGTGGGCTATGGCTTCGGACATGCTTTCCGTGCGGCCGCCGAAAGCGGCGCCTTATGGGGCGGTTTGATCGGCTTCGGACTGACCAGCCTGGTGCTCTATCTGGTGCGCGAATACATCCTCTATCTCGTCAAGGCCGGCCATATCGCCATGCTGGTCGAGCTCTATGACGGCCACGACGTGCCGTCCGGCAAAGGCCAGATCGATGCCGGCGCCGCGTTCGTCAAAAGCCATTTCGCGACCTCATCGGTGCTGTTCGGCGTCGACCAGCTGATCAAAGGCGTGCTGGCGGCCTTCTTCCGCACCATCAACTTCTTCACCGCCTTCCTCCCCGTTCCGGCGTTGCAGAGCCTGATGCGCCTGGCCGAAAACATCGTCCGCATGTCGTTGACCTATGTCGACGAGATCATCCTCGCCTATCTCATCCGCACACGGACGACAAATCCCTGGGGCACCGCCAAGGACGGCCTCATTCTCTATGCCCAGAACTACAAGCACTTCCTCAAGAACGCCGCCTGGCTGACGGTGTTTCTGTGGCTGACCACAGTCGCGATCTTCCTGGTGCTTCTTGCCCCTGCGGCGGCCCTTGTCGCCCTCTTGCCCGGATCCTTCGCGCTGTGGACTTTCGCCATCGCCCTCGTTTTCGCCTGGGGGATCAAGGTGGCCGTGCTGGAACCGGTTGCCATCGCCGCCCTGATGCAGGTCTACTTCCAGACCATCGCGGGCCAGCGGCCCGATCCGCAATGGGAAGCCCGGCTGGATTCGGCCTCCCGCAAATTCCGGGCGCTGTCCGACCGGGCTACCGGCTGGACCGCACCCATGGGTAGAACGGCATGATGGGAACCATTCTGATCATTATCGCTCTGGCCGTGGTGGCCATCATCCTGCTGGGGGGAATCGTGGTGATGGCGATCGGCGGCCAGACCGCAGAGCGCTGGTCGAACGTCCTGATGCGCTGGCGCATCGTCGCCCAGGCCGTGGCCTTGGCGATCATCGCCGTGGTCGTTTATGTCGCCAGCAACCACTGAATTTATCAGGGTCTTGCGTGGGGCCTCCGGGTGGTGTTGTTAGCGGCCCGGAAAGGGACCGGTCATGGCCAAAACGCTCTACGACAAGATCTGGGATGCGCATCTGGTGCACGAGGCACCGGGGGAATCGAGCGTCCTTTATATCGACCGTCATTTGGTCCACGAGGTGACCACCCCGCAGGCCTTCGAGGGTCTGCGCAGCGCCGGCCGCAAGGTGCGCCGCCCGGAAAAAACTCTGGCGGTGGCCGATCACAATGTCCCCACCAAGGACCGGGCCAAGGGCATCGATGACGCCGAAAGCGCCGAGCAGATCGCCACCCTGGAGCGCAACACCGCCGAATTCGGTATCGATTACCTGAAGATGGACGATATCCGTCAGGGGATTGTCCATATCGTGGGGCCGGAGCAAGGATTCACCCTGCCAGGCACCACCATCGTCTGCGGCGATTCCCACACCTCCACCCATGGCGCCTTCGGGGCTTTGGCCTTCGGCATCGGCACCAGCGAAGTGGAGCATGTGCTGGCAACCCAGACGCTGCTGGCGCCCAAATCGAAGAACATGCGGGTCAGCGTCAACGGCACGCTGCCCGAGGGCATCACCGCCAAGGATATGGCGCTGGCCATCATCGCCAGGATCGGCACGGCGGGCGGCACCGGTTATGTCATCGAATTCGCCGGCGAGGCGGTGCGCTCGCTGTCGATGGAAGGGCGCATGACCTTGTGCAACATGACCATCGAAGGCGGTGCCCGGGCCGGCCTGATCGCGCCCGACGACACCACCTTTGCCTATATCGCCGGCCGGCCCCGCGCACCGAAAGGTGCGACATTCGAAGCGGCGGTACAGGCCTGGCGCCAGCTGAAATCCGATGACGACGCCAAATTCGACGTCGAGATCGTGCTCGCAGCCGCCGACATTGCACCGATGGTGACCTGGGGCACCTCACCGGAACAGGCTCTGCCGGTGACGGCCGTGGTGCCCGATCCGGCCGCCATGGCCGATCCCGCCAAGTAGAGCGCCGCCGAACGGGCGCTGGCCTATATGGACCTCAAGCCGGGCACGCCTTTGGAAGAGGTGAAAGTCAATCGCGTCTTCATCGGCTCCTGCACCAATGGTCGCATCGAGGATTTGCGGGCGGCTGCCAAGGTGGCCAAGGGCCGCAAGGTGGCGCCGCATGTGAACGCCATGGTGGTCCCCGGCTCCGGCCTGGTGAAGCATCAGGCGGAGGAAGAAGGCCTCGACCAAGTGTTCGTGGCGGCAGGATTCGAGTGGCGCGAACCGGGCTGTTCGATGTGTCTGGCCATGAATGCCGACCGGCTGGCGCCGGGTGAGCGCTGCGCTTCGACATCGAATCGCAATTTCGAAGGCCGCCAAGGCCGCGGCGGACGCACCCATTTGGTGTCGCCGGCGATGGCCGCCGCCGCCGCAATCGCTGGTCATCTGGTGGACGCGCGCAGATACAAGTAGTAAGTGTCGTCGTCCATCGGGAGTCCAGAAAGAACATGCGTCGCGGTTTTCTTGTTCTGTTCGCGGCCGTCCTGCTTTGCGGCTGCACGGATGCCGATTGGGATCACACCATGTCTTATGTCGGACTGGGCACCGACAAGCCGGCGCCGACAGCCCCAGCACCGGCAGCTCCGGCACAGATGGCGGCGGCCCCTGCTGCGCCGGGTAACAAGTGGTGTGTGGAAGTGGCCAAGGCTGCCCTGCGTGAAGCGGCGAAGGACGGCTTTGACGCGGCCACACAGCAGCACCGCGCCCAGGTCACCTACCGGCAGTGCCTGAGCGATCCCGGCACAGCGCCGCAGTAGCGTCAGAAAAAGCTCACCGGATCGACATCCACCACCACACGCACCGCTTTGGGCACTTCGGCGGCGCCGAGCCAGGCGCGCAGGTAGGCCTGGATGTCAATGGTCTTTTCGGCCTGCACCAGCAGGCGTTCGCGGGTCTGGCCGCGCAACAGCGCATAAAACGCCGGCGTCGGACCCCACACCTTGATCCCGCGTGCGCTCGGTGCGGCCCTGGCCAGGATGCGTCCGGCGTCGCGCACCGCATCGCCGTTGTGGCCTGACAGGATGATCGCCGCCAGTCGTCCGAACGGCGGGGCATGGGCGGCTTCGCGGTACTGGCGCTCCTGATCATAGAAGGCGTCGCGGTTGGCGCTGAACAGCGCCTGCATCACCGCATCATTCCGGTTACGCGTCTGCATCAGCACCACCCCCGGCTTCGCGGCACCGCCGGCGCGGCCCGACACCTGATGCAGCAGCTGGAAGGTGCGCTCGC
>JBJKRM010000577.1:0-3047 GCA_046704685.1 Rhizomicrobium sp. | reverse complement strand
GGTGACATGGTAGCACGATATCCGTGCCGTTCTATCGCAACAGAGTGGATGCAGCCCATAGTCCCGACGCTTGGCCGTGGTAGTCGCCGGTTCCTGTCACGGCGCTTCCTGCCGGAAAACCAGAATGTTGCCGTCCGGGTCGTGGATTTGCACGGCGCGGCCGTGGCGGCGGGGCGCCAGCCCGAGATGCTTCAAGGGCGCCACGATCTTGTTGGCATCGGCGATGCGAAAGACGAATTGCGGCATCGTGCCGGCGGGTTCCAGGACGAGGCTCTCGTCGCTGTTCTGCGACAAGCCAATGGTTTCGCCCCGGCCCTCGAAGCCCAGTTCGGCGATGTAGAAGTACCGGGCCGCGGTGAGGTCGGGCACGGCGAGTTTGATCTCCTGCAACTCGTGCGACACGCGATGCGCGCCCAGATGCTTGCCGCGGTCCTCGGAATGGCGCGAGCCGGGCAGATATTGCGTCACCTCGATGGTCTCGCCCGAGGTCCCCTTGAATGTGAAGATGTAATTTCCGGCTCCGGCCTTGCGCACCGCCGACGGATCCACGCCGCGCTTCGCATAGAGCGCCTGCAAGGGTTGTGCATCATCGGCTTCGTAGCAGACATGCATCCAGCCCAACGCCTCGGACGGTTCGCTGCGCGGATAAAGTTCGATGAACTGGCGGTCGTTGATCTTGACGAAGACCTGCCGCGGCTTGGCGCCATCCATGAAGACAAAAGATTCCGCAAAGCCGAGGCGACGATAGAAGGTGCGTGTGGCGTTGAGATCGGAAACGCGGAACGCGACATGGGCGATGCCGTCGATCCCGGCCGCGACGGCAGGCGTGCCGGCCAAAAGGCCGAGCAGAACGACAACGCATATTCCCAATCCCCGCATGGCGCGCTCCCCCTTTTCCGCAGCGGAGCATAGCCGATTTCCCGGAGCGCGTACGGTTGCGACGGGTTGAGCACAGTGTCGCGGTGGCGGTCAAAAGGCGGACTCTGGCCAGAATTCGCAGGCTTGTTTTACCCCCCCCTTTCGGCATGGCTATCGCATATAACCCCAACTTGTCATGGCCCGCGACTGCGGGCCATCCAGGTCTCGCAGCACCACCGTTTCCAGAAATGCTCGATTAACGGCTCTTGCAGCGTAACAACACCACCTGGGTCGCCCGCATTCGCGGGCGATGACACCGAGGGTGTCGATGCATATGCGATAGCCCTCCCCGCAAGGGGGAGGTTAAGTGGTGGCATGATCGTGCCACACCCCCATAGCTTCGTTAGCGCTGCTCGCCGATGGCGGAGAGGAATGCCGCAGCGCTGCGGCTGAGGTGACGCTCCTTGTGGCTGAGAACATAGAACGGGCGGTCGGGGAGATCGAAGGGGACGGCGTGCAGCACGCCCGCTTCCAATCCGCCGAGCACCACGGAGGTGGAGAGGATGGTCGCGGCACCGCCCGAGCTGACCGTGGTGCAGACCGCTTCGTTGGAGGGCAGCTCCAGAGCGACGTCGACGGTTTCCGGGGCGATGCCGTGCTCGGCGAGCACGGCGTTGAACACCGCGCGGGTGCCGGAGCCCTTCTCGCGCAACACCCAGGGCGTGGTCGCGAAGTCTGCGGCCGTCACCGGCTTCTTGCGCTCCGCCCAGGGATGGCCAGCGCCGACCACCAAGAGCAGCTTGTCGCGCGCCACCACGCGGCTGACGAGATGGGGATCGCTGACCTCGCCTTCCACGAAGCCGAGCTGCGCGGCACCGTCCAGCACCGCCGCGGCCACCTGTTCGGTGTTGCCGATCTCGGTGTCGATGGTGATGCCGGGATGGGTGCGGCGGAATTCCAGGAGCTTGGGCGGCAGCCAATAGGTGCCGACGGTCTGGCTGCCGAACACCCGCAAGGTGCCGCGCTTCAGGCTGTTGAATTGGTAGAGGGCGTTCTCGGCATCCTCGGCGCGGGCCAGCACGGCGCGGGCCTCCTTGACGAACTGCGTGCCCTCCTCGGTGAGGACGATGCCGCGGCCGACGCGGTCGAAAAGCTTGACGTCGTATTGCGCCTCCAGCGCCGCAATGGCGGCGCTGGCTGCCGATTGGGTCAATCCCAGCGCCGCCGCCGCCGCCGTGACGTGCTGACGCTCGGCCACGGCGAGGAAGATGCGGAGCTGTTCCAGGGTCATGTCGCGAAGGTCTCTACCAACCAGAGACTGAAGCACGCGATGAAGGCGGATGACAAGGCGGCGAGCACCAGCGGGCGCAGGCCCTTGGCCGCCAGCTTGCGGATGTCGGCTTCCATGCCCATGGCGGCCAGGGCGATCGAGAGCAGGATGTTGTCGACCATGCCGACGCCGTGGCGCAGCAGCGGCGTGACGTGGAAGGCGCTGTTGAGCAGCACCAGGGCGATGAAGCCGATGACGAAATACGGCAGCGCCATCTTGCCCGAACCGGTGCTGGTGCCGCGCGAACGGCGCCAGAAGGCCAGGCCGATGACCACCGGCGCCAGCATGCCGACGCGCGCCAGCTTGGCGATGGTGCCGAACTCGCCGGCGACCTTGCCGTCCTGGAAGGTGGCGGCCACCACCTGGGCGATCTCGTGGATCGAGGAGCCGGCCCACAGGCCGAAGGCGCGCGGCGCCAGGTGCAGCAGCCCGGGCAGCATAGGATAGACGAACATGGCGAGGCTGCCGAACAGGGTGACACAGGCCACCGCATAGGCGACGTCCTCGTCGTGGCCGTCGGTCACCGTGTTCACTGCCGCCACGGCGGAGGCGCCGCAGATGGAGGTGCCGGCGGCGATCAGCTCGGCCAGCTTGGAATCGACGCCGAGGCGGCGGCCCAGCCATTTGGTGATGAGGAAGGTGGCGGTGAGCGTGGTGGCGACCAGGGCGACGCCGGTGAGGCCCACCTCGCCGAGCTGCTGGGTGGTGAGCTGGAAGCCGAGCAGTGCCACCGCGACGCGCAGGATGCGGCGCAGGGAGAATTTGACGCCCGGAACGGCCCAGGCCGGCGTGCCGACCAGGTTGTGGAACGCCATGCCGAGCAGGATGGCGAGGATCATCGGGCTGAGGAACCCGACGC
>JBJKRM010000576.1:0-4435 GCA_046704685.1 Rhizomicrobium sp. | reverse complement strand
CCTCCATCCCCACCCACATCATGATGATGTTGTTCGCCGTCACGGTGCACAGCATGGTGAACAGGAAGAGATCGAAGAAACCGTAATAGGTGCACAGCTTGGCCGGGCCGATCGTGCCAGCATCCAGATCGTGGCGCATGTAGCCGAGCGAATAGATGCCGGTCAGCAGACCGACGACGGCGATCAGCCCCACCAGGATGATCGCCAGCGGATCAAGGTACAGCCAGCGGCCGAGCGCGAACACAGGAGTGCCCGCCAGGACGGACAAGGCCAGCACGACGGCGATGACCGCGACGGCCGAAATCGCAACGACGTGGGCGGATTCGGCGATGAGCTTGCCCCACCTGATGCCGAGCAACGAAGCGGCAAACGCCACGACACTGCCGGCCAGCGGGGCGATGAGGAGAAGAATGAGCAGGTTCGAGGCGTTCATGACGCAGTCATCCCCGCAGCGAGGTGAGCTGCCGGACGTCGAGCGTCTGCAGCCGGGAGCGAATCATGGTTCCGATGACCGCCATGATGATGACGGCAAAGATGGCGTCCGTGACGACGCCGATTTCGACGAGTTCGTGGGCGCGATTGGCCATCAGCGCCAGCGTCAGGTGCGAGCCGTTCTCCATCAGGCAGTAGCCGAACACCTGCTTGAGCAGGTTCCGCTGCATCACGATGCAGGTCAGCCCAAGGAAGAAGTGGGCGAGCGACACGGCGAGCGCCGGCTTCAGCGCGTCGGCGACCGGCAGGTGCACGGTGGAAACGACAACGAAGCACACCGCGACCACCACCGCCGCAAGGATGATCGACCAGATGAGGCCGAGCCGGCGCGGCGCCAGCGCCGGATCCTCCTCCACGCCGCCGAGCGTGCGGTACATGATGAACCGCACCAGGACGACCTTGGTGAGGAAGGCGATCGCTGCCCAGAGGAAGAGCTGTGGCGAATTGACAGTCGCGGCGAGCGTCACAAAGACCAGCACCAGCACGAAGGATTGCAGCGCGTAAAACAGTGCCGACCGCTTGGCCCCACGCGCCTCGATCACCAACAGCGAGGTGACGATCAGACAGCTGGCCAGGCCATTGACGAGCTGGAGTCCAGTCATGGTGATGCCCATCCCAACCAGGAAGCGCCGATCTCGCCCGAGCAGAGCGTCATCAGCACGAGAATGACGAAAACAATCCGCATGGTGATCGGAACCGGCGCGGCTTCGGCGACTTCAGACGATGGCTTGCCCAACACGGCATGGCCTACCCAATAGAGGAACCAGCCAAAGCTGCCGACCGACTCGATCATCGCGATGATGACCAGCGGCAGAAGCAGGGGGTGGCTGTGCGCCACAGCAAAGCCGCCGGAAAAGATCGCAAATTTGCTGAAGAAACCGTTGAACGGCGGCACACCGGCCACGGCGAGCGCCGCGACACAGAAGCCGATGCCGAGCAGCGGCGAGTGTTTCACGATGCCGCGCAGCTTGGGCAGCAGTCGCGTTCCGGTGGTATAGGCAAGTGCGCCGGCCACCAGGAAGAACAGGCTCTTGGCGAAGGCGTGGTTGAAGATATGGGCGATGGCGCCGTCGAAGGCGAGCTGCGATCCGAACACCGAAAACGAAAGGCCGAGGAAGATGTACGAAAGCTGGGTGATGGTCGAATAGGCCAGGAGCCGCTTGAGGTCCTTATGCGGCAGGTACATCACGAAGCCATAGATCATGGTCGCCACGGCCATCACGGCACCGACCCAGCCGACCGATTCCGGCACGCTGCCGGCGGACAGCAGCCGGCGGGCGAAGATGTAGACGCCGACCTTGACCATCGCGGCGGCATGCAGATAGGCGCTGATCGGCGTAGGCGCGACCATGGCGTCGGGCAGCCACATCTGCAGCGGCAGTTGCGCCGACTTGCCCCAGGCGGCAAAGAGGATCGCCATCAGAACGATCGTCTTCATCGGGCTGTCGAGGGAGGCGATGGCGGTAATCGTGAAGGTCCCGGTGGCGGCAAACAGGGCGGCCGCGGCGACGTAAAGGCCAAGCGAGCCGATATGCGTCAGCAGCATCGCCTTGGCGGCGGAGCGCGTCGACGTCGGATCCTGGTAATAGGCGATGAGTGCCCATGAGCACAGGCCGGTCATTTCGAAGAACAGCAGTTGGCCGACCAGCGTCGAGGCGAAGACCAGCCCCGCCATCGAGCCGATGAACGCCAACAGCCAGGCAAAATAGCTGCGCCGCCCCTTGTCGGGATGCTCCCGGTTGGAAGGGCTGAGATAGACCGCGGAGTAGATGCAGATTAGAAGGCCGACGCCGACGACGGCAAGCGCAATGAGAACGCTGACCTTGTCAACGACGACGCCGAACACCACCGCCCGCCCGATGCTGACGAGATCGACGGTGAGCGACGGCTCGCCGGCCATGACGAAGACATAGCCCAGCATCAGCGTGAAGGCGAAAGCGGCGAGCGCAGAGATCTGCGCCAGCCATTTCGCCACCAGGCGCGGCAGCAATCCGGCAAGCGCGGCACCGGCGAAGAGAGTCAGAACGATCGCGTATACCAGGTGGGGCATGGTCTCATCGATCCGCAGCTACAAACCGACCAGGTAAAACACCAGCGAGAACGTCGCGATGCCGAAGCCGATCCAGGTCGCGCGCGATGCCATGAAGAAACGGTTGCGCGCGACGCTGTTCTCGATCAGCGCAACCACGACGAAGACGATCACGAGCTTGACCAGGAAAACCAGCCCCGCCACCAGCAGCGACACGGCGCCCAGCGAAGCAGCGGCGCCATAGGGCAGAAACACGCCGATCAGGAACGAGGCCATGACGAGCTGTTTGAGCCGCAGCGACCATTTGAGCAGCGCCAGGCCCGGCCCCGAATATTCCGTCAAAGGTCCTTCCTGCAGCTCCTGTTCGGCCTCGGCCATGTCGAAGGGCACCTTGCCCATCTCGACGAAGGCGGCAAAGGCGACGGCAGCCGCCGCCGCGACCTCTGCGGCGATCAGGCCATTGGAGGGCGAAGCGAACGCCGCGCTGATCCGTCCGAGATCGGTCGAGCCGGCCAGCAGCGCAGCCACGAACAGCGCCAGCAGGATCACCGGCTCCATCAGGGCACCCATCGTGGTTTCGCGGCTGGCGCCAAGGCCTGCAAACATGCTGCCGGAATCGATGCCGGAGAGCGCAAAGAAGAACCGCACCAGCACCAAGAGGCAGATGAAGGTGAACAGATTGCCGACCGCACTGAGCGGGGACGCCAACGTCAGCACCGGCAGCGACATGGCGATAAGCAGCAGCGTCGCCATCAGAACGAACGGCATGGCGCGGAAGATCAGCCCGGCGCCTTTCGGCACGATTTCCTGCCGCTTCAGCAGCTTGGCGATGTCGCGATAGTCCTGCAGCAGCGGCGGACCGGTGCGGCTGTGCATCTTGGCGCGCAGCACCCGGCAGAAGCCGGAGGTCAGCGGCGCCAGGAGCAGCAGGACCAACGCCTGACAAACCGCAAGGATCAATGTGGGATAGCTTGCCATCGCCTGCCCTATCTGATTGCGACCACGAGCAGCGCGATCAGCGCCGCGATGATGTAGAGGCAATAGATGCGTACATCGCCGCCCTGCAGCATCTGCATACGCGTGCCGGCGGCTTCCACTTCGCGTTCGAGGGGCCCCAGCAGCCAACGGTCCCATAACTGTTCGGCCTTGCCGGCGGATGACGGCAGGCCCGTGAACCACGGCCCCAATGCCGCCAGGCGGTCATCGGCCCAGTCGCGAATGCCGTAGAGCGGACGGAACAGAACCCTGACCGGTTCGGCGAAGCCGCTCGATGAAACCGTCATGCGGCCGTCGGGAATGTAGCCGCAGGCCCAGACTTCGGCGCCCAGGCGCGGCCGCAGCCGCCGGCCGGCATAGAGCCCGACGATGATCAGCGGCACGGCGGCGAAGCCGATCAGGAGGGCCGCGATGAGCGGTGTCGACAACAGGCCGACCGCGGCGTCGCCGGGGAACACGTCCGGCCCGCTGGCGATGGCGATGCCATGACCGATCACCGACCCGGCGACATCGCGCATCAGCGGCGCGATCACCGGCGCACCGACGCCCAGGGCGACGCAACAAACGGCTAGGAGCCCCATTCCCGACAACATCGGCCAGCCGACTTCGGTGGCGCTCGCCGCCTTCTGGCTGCGCGCCTGGCCTGAAAAGGTGACGCCGAACGCCTTGACGAACGCCATCACCGCCAAGGCGCTGGCGATGCCGAGCATGACCGCGAACAGCGGCGCCGTCAGCCGCAGGATATGGGTGCCGTGCAGCGCCGCCCGGAAGTGGGATTGATAGGTGAACCATTCGCTGACGAAGCCGTTGAGCGGCGGGATTGCGCAGATCCCGAGCGCCCCGATCAGGAACGCCAGAGCGGTCCACGGCATGACGTGGAGTAGTCCGCCCATGCGGCGGATGTCTTTGCTATGCACG
>JBJKRM010000575.1:0-4729 GCA_046704685.1 Rhizomicrobium sp. | reverse complement strand
CCGCAGTCGCGGGCCATGACAAGGGGGCATATGCGATAGACCACCCCGCAAGGGAGAGGTGAAATCAGCCCTCGATCTTCGAGAAATCCGCCGCCAGGTGCAGCGTGGCGCGCAGGCGCGACAGCAGCTTGAGGCGGTTCTGGCGCAGGGCCGCGTCCTTGTCGGTGACCGTGACCTTTTCGAAGAAGGCATCCACCGGGGCGCGCAGGCGGCTCATCACGCTCATGGCTTCCACGAAGCGCTCGCGCTCGACCTCGGCCTTCACCAGTTCGGCGGCGGTGGCCAGTTCGACGAACAGCGCCTTTTCCTCGTCCTGCACGAAGGCGTCGGGATCGGGCTCGCCGTCAAAGGTGGTTTTGTCCTTCTTCTCCTCGGCCTTCAGGATGTTGGCGGCGCGGCGATAAGCGACCAGGAGGTTGGCGCCGTCGTCGGAGGCCAGGAAGGTCTGAAGCGCTTCCACCCGGGCGACGAGACGGACCAGATCATCCTCGTTGCCGAGTGAGAACACGGCGTCGATCAGATCGTGGCGCGTGCCCTTTTCTTTGAGGGCGATTTTGAGGCGGTCTTTGATGAAATCCCAAACGCCTTCTGCAAACAAGAACTCAACGGCAGCCCTAACCGATACCTGCTGCACAGCAGCTCCGCTCGCCGCATTCTGAAATGCGGAACGAACGGCAGGATTGTTCTGCCTCAGGAGCTCACCCACAGATATCGCCAATAACCCACCATAGCCAATGCGAGTTACGTTCTGAAGAATAATACGGATGGCACCAAGGGCTGCACGTCGAAGAGCAAATGGATCACCAGATCCTGTTGGCTTTTCTCCAACAGAGAAAAACGCGGCCAACTGATCCAGCTTATCCGCCAGCGCCACGGCGATGGAGACTTTCGACGTCGGCACCGCATCGGAGGGGCCCAGCGGTTTATAGTGGTCGCGGATGGCGTCGGCGACTTCGGCGTCTTCGCCGTCGTGCAGGGCGTAATAGCGGCCCATGACGCCTTGCAGTTCAGGGAACTCGCCCACCACGCCCGTTGTCAGGTCGGCCTTGCACAGGCGCGCGGCGCGTTTGGCCTTGTCCACGTCGGCGCCGATCTTGGCGGCGATCTCACCGGCCAAGGCTTCGATGCGATCTACGCGTTCAGACTGCTTACCCAGCTTGGCATGGAAGACAATGCCATCCAGGTCTTTTACGCGGTCCGACAGTTTGACCTTCCGATCCTGGTCCCAGAAGAACTTGGCGTCCGAAAGCCTCGCGCGCAGCACGCGCTCGTTGCCGGCGACGATGGCCGCGCCGCCGTCCTCGGCGACCATGTTGGAGACCACCGCAAAGCGGTTGGCGAATTTGCCGGTCTTGGGATCGCGCAGGCTGAAGTATTTCTGGTGCGTGCGCATCGAGGTTTGCAGGATCTCGGGCGGCACGTCCATGAACTGGTCTTCGATGGTGCCGATCAGAACCGTCGGCCATTCGTTGAGGCCGGCGACCACGTTCAGCAGCACCTCGTCCTCGATCAGTTCCAGGCCCAGCGCAAACGCGGCGGTCTTCGCCTGATTGAGGATCGTCTGCTTGCGCTCGTCCGCATCCAGCATCACGTGGTGGTGCTTGAGGTCGTTGCGATAGATCTCGAAGCTGTTGGCGTTGATGGCGCCCGCCGAGAGGAACCGGTGGCCCTTGGTGGCGCGGCCGCTTTTCACCCCGGCGAATTCGAACGGCACCACTTCGCCGCCGAAGGTGCACAGGATCGAGTGCAGCGGGCGCACCCAGCGGATGGGCTCACCCGGAATCCAGCGCATCGATTTCGGCCAGGGCAGCTTAGCGAAGCAATCCGGCAGGATTTCCGCCAGCACCTCGGCGGTGGCGCGGCCCTTGCGAGCGATGACGGCGACGTAGAACTCGCCCTTGCCGTCGCTGCGCTTCTCGCAACTGTCGAGGGTGACGCCGGCCGAGCGCAGGAAACCGTCCATGGCCTTTTGCGGCGCGCCGACGCGCGGGCCTTTGCGCTCCTCGGAGACGTCCGGCTGCTTCACCGGCAATCCGGCGGCGACCAGAGTGAGGCGTCGCGGGCCGGCATAGGTCGTGGCGCCTTCGAACAACAGGCCGCGGTCCGACAGCGCACCGACGACGAGGCGCTCCAAATCCTTGGCGGCCTGCGCCTGCATGCGGGCGGGGATTTCTTCGGAGAACAGTTCAAGGAGAAGATCGGGCATCAGACGGCCCCCAAAACAAAGATATTGCTGTCATCCCGGCCAAGCGATTTGGACGTGAGCGACAGCGAACGGACAACATCGCGCAGAGCCAGGACCCACTCAGACACAGGCGCGAGCTTCCCGGTGGGTCCCGGATCGCGCCCATTCTTTTCTTCATCAAGACCGAGCTGGGCGCGTCCGGGATGACAAGCTTTTTTATAATTGCCAGACATCACCCGTACCTCGGTTCATAGGCGCCCATCGGGCTGGCGAGCCAGCTTTCGCAGCACATCTTGGCCAGGGCGCGGACGCGGGCGATGTAGGCGGCACGCTCGGTGACCGAGATCACGCCGCGGGCATCAAGCAAATTGAAGCAGTGACTGGCCTTGATGCACTGGTCGTAGGCCGGCAGCGGCAGCTGCTTGTCAGCGAGCGATTTGCACTCCTTCTCGGCGTCAGCGAAGTGCTGGAACAGGATCGCGGTGTCGGCGTGCTCGAAGTCGAAGGCGGAGAACTCGCGCTCCGACTGGTGGAAGACCTCGCCATAGCGGAACTGCTCGTTGAACTTGAGATCGTAGACGAATTCGCAGCCCTGCACATACATCGCCAGGCGCTCGAGGCCGTAGGTGAGCTCGGCGCAGACCGGATCGCAATCAATGCCGCCGACCTGCTGGAAATAAGTGAACTGGGTCACCTCCATGCCGTCGCACCACACTTCCCAGCCGAGGCCCCAGGCGCCGAGGGTCGGGCTCTCCCAGTCGTCCTCCACGAAGCGGATGTCGTGCTTGGCGGGATCGAGGCCGATCGCCTTGATGGAGCCGAGATAGAGATCCTGCACGTTTTCCGGGGCCGGCTTCAGGATCACCTGATACTGATAGTAGTGCTGCAGCCGGTTGGGATTCTCGCCATAGCGCCCGTCCTTGGGGCGGCGCGAGGGCTGCACATAGGCGGCGCGCCACGGCCGGGACCCCAGCGCCCGCAGCGTGGTGGCGGGATGGAAGGTGCCCGCGCCCATCTCGACGTCATAGGGCTGCAGGATCAGGCAGCCTTGGGCCGCCCAGTAATTCTGAAGTGTCAGGATGAGGTCCTGGAATGTCTTGGCCACGATTCAACGCCCCGGAGCGGCAGCCGCAAGGCTGCGCGAAAATCAAGTCAGTCGGCGGGCCGGAACCTATAGGCCAGGGGATTCAGGGGCAAGCGCGCCGCGGCCGCGGCGCGATCAAGCGATTTTCAGCGCCTCACCGCGCAAAACCGCATCGGCTTCGGGCGTGTAACGGCCATCCGCACCATGCAGCACCAGTCCGTGCCGCATCAGCAGCGGCCGGCGCGAACACTGATGCACCTGGAGCAGGATCCGCTTGGCCGCCTCCCCGGCATGCGGCCAGAGCGGAAACACGGTGACGCCGCGCGGCGGCAGCGTGGCCAGCGCCTCGCCCAACCGGTCGGCGCGCAGGATCGCCGTGAAGGTTCCGCCGGAGAGCGTCCGCTTGACGCCCGCCGTCAGCCAAGCCGACAGCTTGCCCTTGTCCTGCAAGGCACGGGCGCGACCGGCGTCCGGCGGGGCCTCACCGTCATCGCCATGAAACGGCGGATTGCAGAAGACGTGGTTAAAGGGACGGCGCAGCGGCTGCGGCAGGCAAAACACATCGGCCGCGAGAAACGAGAGGCGGCCGGCCATGTCATTGGTCTTGGCATTGCCGTTGGCGAGTTCCACCAGCGACGGATCGATCTCGACACCTTTGATCCGTACACCCTCCACCCGCGCCGCCAGACAGAGGCTGGCGGTTCCCGCGCCAGATCCCAATTCCAGCACATCCCCCCCGGTGCGTGCCGGCACCGCGGCGCCCAGCATCACCGCATCGAGCCCGGCGCGGAAGCCGTGCTCCGGCTGACGCACCGCCACACGGCCGCCGAGAAATGAATCGGATGTGGTGGTTGTCAGCATCAGCGGATCGGATCGTTGCCGAACGCTTCCTTCAGAAGCGCAACCGCCCGCTCATAATCCCGATCCTCAACGATGAGACACCCCGGGGTCGGCTCCAGAGAGGCGTAGGTCTGGACCAGAGGATCGGTCCTTTCGTAGAAAATGCCGGCTCCCTCGAGTACCGACTCCCCGAAGCTCAACTGAACCGGGTCATTGGTCCGCAATGCATCACGCATCTCACCCCCCTCAGGGTTCCAGTTTGGCATCCCCCAGGCCACCGCTGAGGACGGCGCGGGCGCGCGCTTCGTCCTCGTCCAGCACCATCAGACGCCGGGGCAGCATGCCCAGGCTGCCATCCATGACGCTAGCCTCGCCATCGAACACCACGGCGTCAATTCCGGCATCGCGGAGAAGCACTTCCGCGTAGTTCAACAGTACAGGATCATTGGTCTTGAGCAGGACGCGCACGTTATTTTCCCCAGACGAAATACAGTTTATTGTAACACTAACACATGGCGCCCGCTTGACCCCGCCCGCGCCGCCTACCAATCTCGTTCATGTTGCATTAGATCATTCCGTAATGTCACTCGCACACCACCTCCGCCGGCCGGATGCCGATA
>JBJKRM010000574.1:0-5991 GCA_046704685.1 Rhizomicrobium sp. | reverse complement strand
GCACAGGCCCTTCGGTGGCTTCCACCGCCTCGCGCTGTTCCTTGTTCAGCCCGGAAAGATAAGGCGGCTCGCGCGCCGGAGCAGGCTGCGGGGAGTCGCCAAAGGCGGCGTCAAGCGGATCTTCATAAGGATTGCCGGTCATCACGACCGTGGTAGCGTAACGGGGCGCCGCCCTCAATCACTTCAAGAAAAAGGCCCCGCGGCGGGTTGTGCCGCAGGGCCCGGTACGCGAAATGCGCCGCTACGGCTTGATGGTTGCGGCGTCGAGATGCAGCGCTGCCGTGGAACTCACATCGGCCGACGATGCCCCAAGGGTGAGCCCGTAGTCACCCGCCGCCACCTGCCACTGCTGTTTGGCGGTGTCGAAGCTTGCCAGCAGCCGCGGATCGACCGCCACCGTCACATGCTTGGTTTCGCCGGGCTTCAGCTCCACCTTCTTGAAGGCGATCAGCCGCGCCACGCCGCCCGGCGGTGTGGCATAGACCTGACCCACCGCCTGGCCGCTGCGCTTGCCGGTGTTGGTGACATCGAAGCTGACGCTCGCCGCGCCCGGCGTGGCGCTGAGATCGCTATATTTGAACGTGGTGTAGGACAGCCCGTAGCCGAACGGGAACAGCGGCTTCAGGTGCTGCTTGTCGAACCACTTGTAGCCGACATTGGCGCCTTCGGTGTAGTTGACATCGAACAGCGTCTCGCCGCCCTGCCAGCGGTTCGGCGGCTGCACGAAGTCCTTGCCGGGGATCACCGGCCGCGGCAGCTGCGAATCGCTTTGCGGGAAGGTGATGGGCAGGCGGCCTGACGGGTTCACCTTGCCGAACAGGATGCGCGCCAGCGCGATCGCGCCGCGGTTGCCCGGATACCAGGCCTCCACCACCGCGCCGACATCATCGAGCCACGGCATGGCGACGGGATTGCCGGTCTCCAGCACCACGATGGTGTGCGGATTGGCTTTGGCCACCGCCGCCACCAGGGCATCCTGATCGCCGGGCAGGGCGATGGTGGCGGCATCGATTCCTTCGCGCTGCCATTTCTCGACAAAGACGATCGCGACATCGGATTTGGCCGCCAGCGCCGCCGCGGCAGCGATATCGCCGCCGTCATCGTATTTCACCCTGGCGCCCCTGGCCTCGGCGCGGATCGCCGACAAGGTCGATGGCGGATCATAGACCATGGTCTCGAACGACAGGTGCTGGCCGGTCTCCGGATCGGAGCGCAGCCCGCCGCCGACCAGGAATTCCTGGGTCTGAGGATTGTTGCCGATCGGGATCACCTGCGAGGAACCGCCGCCCGACAGCACGCCGGCATCGGCGTGCGCTCCGATCACCGCGATGCGCCGCGCTTTGCTGGTGAGCGGCAGCAGAGGGTCCGCGTTCTTCAACAGCACGATGCCTTGTTCGGCGGCGCGCTGCGCCACCGCAAGGTCCGCCTTGGCATTGATTGGCTTCTTCACCAGCGGATGGTCGAACAGGCCGTGGGCGAACATGCTGCGCAGGATGCGATGCACCATGTCGTCGAGCCGCGCTTCCGGCACCTTGCCGTCGGCAATCGCCTGTTTCAGCTTGTCGCCGAAATAGTGGTCGCGGTCGAACACGAAGGCCGAGTCCTGGTCAAGGCCGTGCATCGCCGCATCGACGGTGGAATGCACGCCGCCCCAGTCGCTCATCACATAACCGGGATAATGCCAGTCGCCTTTCAGCACCTGGTTGAGCAGGAAATTGTTTTCGCAGGAATAGACGCCGTTGACCCGGTTGTAGGCGCACATGATGGCGCCGGGCTTGCCCTTCTCGATGGCGATCTCGAACGCGAGCAGATCGCTCTCCCGCATCGCCTGCTCGTCGAGATTGGACGACAGCCAGTCGCGGCCGAACTCCTGGTCGTTCACCGCATAATGCTTGGCGGTGGAGATGATGTTCTGGTCCTGGGCGCCCTTGATCGCCTCGCCGATCATGGTGCCGGCCAGGAGCGGATCCTCGCCGGCATATTCGAAATTGCGGCCGTTGCGCGGATCGCGCGCCAGATCGACGCCGCCGTCGAGCAGCACATTGAAGCCCTTGTCGCGGGTCTCCTTGCCGACCACCGCGCCCACGTCATAGGCGATCTTGGGGTCCCAGCTGGAGGCGGTGAGGATGCTGGCGGGCAGGGCGGTGGCGGTGTCGCCCGGGCGCATGTGGCGGCCGTTGGCGACGCCCAGGCTGGCATCGGTTTCGAGCTGCGCCGGAATGCCGAGTCGCGGGATGCCCGGAATGTATCCGGCGGAATCCGGCAGCGCCGCGCGGATCGCTGGCGGCGGCGGCGGGTAATGCGGGTTGATCGTCGCGTCCTTGCCGAACCAGCCGTCGACCATTGTCAGCTTCTCGGCCTGGGTCATCTGCGCTTCGATGAGCGCGGCGCGCTGGTCCGGCGAGAGGCTGGTGTTCATCCACGGCGCATGGGCCGGAGGCTGCGCCCATGCGGCCGGTGCAAGAGCAAGCGCCAGACAGATGCCAAGCCTTTTGATCATGGGAGTGCCCCCTGGTTTGTTTTTGCGGCACCGGCCGAATCCGGCGCGCTGTTTCCTCACCGTGATTGGTAGCGTGACAACGCTGTCAGGCTCAAGCCGCACAAGGCTCTGACGGACGAGAATCTCGGCCGAATGCGATCACAATCACGACGGCGCCGGATGGCAGCTCAATCCAAGAGGGATCAATCCTCGTCGAGGCGGTGACCCGAAAGTTTGTGGTTGGTCACCTGTGCCAGGGCTTTGGCCTTCTGGTGCGCGCTTTTCGAGACGCCGTGCTTGACGCGATTGGCTTCTGCGACGACGTCCTTGGCGTGGCGCGCTTTCTGTTTGCGTGCTTGGCGAAGATTGATGATGTCGCTCATGTGTCCCGTTCCATGGCCCGTTTGAACGCCGGCCTTGCGGTGATGCGGTCAGTATACGCCTTCAAGACCGGGGTTTCATTCAATACCTTGAACATCATCAGGAAGTTAATGACGCCACCCACCGAAATGTCGGCGGCGGAGAAGCTGTCGCCCAGCAGATAGGGCCGGTTCTGCAGGGTTTCGTTAAGGACGCTTTCCACTTCCTCGGCCGGGCCCCAGCCCATGGCGCCGTAGACGTGTTTGACCTCCAGGCGGCGCATCATCATCGCCGGTTCCAGCACGCCGGGCCGGTAGGCGAGCCAGGAGAGATATTCGCCGCGCAGCGGATCGCCCACTTGCGGTCCCAGCTTCTTTTCCGGGAACAGGTCGGTGAGATAGACGGTGATCGCCGCGATCTCGAAGACGCGATGGCCGTCATGCACCAGGACCGGCACCTTGCCGTGCGGATGGGGATTGGCCGGATCGCGCGCCCCCGTGCCGTCGGCGTGGCGGATGTCGACGATCTTGAGTTCATAGGGAACACCAAGTTCCTCCAACAACCAGACGATCGAAGCCGAGCGTGATTTCGGTGTGTGATACAGCGTCAGCATTCTGGTCTCCGTGTTTGCCGGAGAAAACGCTATGGGGCGCGGGAGACCGCAGCAAGCGCATAAAGGCGCAGGGCGCTAGCCAGCGGACGCATGGCTCGCTGGGAATCGATTTCCGCAACGACAGCCGCCAGACTCTTGCCGCGGCGGGCCGCTTCCTTTTCCAGCACGCCCCAGAACTCGTCCTCCAGCGCCACGCTGGTGCGGTGGCGCGAAAGCGAAAAGGAGCGTTTCTTCAACATGACATCGGCTGCCGGTTCGACGAGCCGACCATAGCACGCAACAGCCCTGTCTTGTCCTGGCCGACTACACCGCCGCCCGGCCCCGCAGCCAGTGCAGCGGCCGTCCGTCGATCGCCGCCAGACCAAGCCCGATCACCAGCATGCCGCCGAACGCGCTGGTGCTGACGGTTTCGCCCAGGATGACGACGCCGAGCAGGATCGCACTCGCCGGGATCAGGAATGTCACCAGCGAAATGTTGGTCGCGCCGGCCTTCGCCAGGAGGTGGAAGTACATCAGATAGGCGACGACGGTCGACAGCATCGCGATGCCGGCCAGCGATCCCCAGGCGGCCAGGCTCGGCATCGGCAGTGTCCAGGGCTGCTCGATGATGGTGGCAAGCGGCAGGGTGAGAAGGCTGGATGCCGTCACCTGCGCCGTCACGACCTTGATCAAGGACTGGCCTGCGAAACGCTTCGCATACACGCCGCCGAAGCCGTAGCAGATCGTGGCACAGAGGCAGGCCAGTTCGCCCAGCACATGCTGGCCGCCGATGCCGTGGAGCGCGCCGGGGCCGATGAGGATGATGACGCCGGCAAAGCCGAAAGCCACGCCCACCGCCTTGTTCCAGGAGAGCTTCTCGTTGTGGGTGGCCCAATGCGCCACCAGCACGGTGAAGATCGGCGTCATGGCGTTGAGGATCGAGGCCAGCCCGCTTGAGATGTGCTTCTCGCCGTAAGCGAACAGGGCGAACGGGATCACGTTGTTGAGCGCCGCCATCACGAAATAGCTGCGCCATTCGACCGCCCGCGAAGGCAACCGGCCGCCCCGCGCGACCAGCACGATGTTCAACACCAGGGCCGCCAGGGCCACGCGCCCGAACACCACGGTGAATGGCGGCAGCTCTGGCGCCAACACCCGGTAGAAGAGGAATGATGCGCCCCAGAACAGCGACAGGATCAGGAGCAGCGCCCACTCCTTGCGGCCCATGCTTTGAACGCTGCCCATCGTTTCCCGCCTCATGTCGCGACGGTAGCCGCAAGCCGCCGTTTCGCGCATCCCATTTGTTGCGGCAAAACCGCTCGCGAGCCAGTGCGTCAGCCGCATGGCGGCTATCGCCAAACGGCCGCCCGTTGGAGCACGGCGCTCATGCCGCAGGGCCTCGATGGGTGACTACGTCTGAACGCTCGTAGGTCTAAGCGCGGATCGGCCGGAAATCCATTTCGTGCAGCTCGCGCGCCAGCCTTTTGGCGCATCGTTGCGGGCGCATCAGGAGCCGCGGCCGCCTGAGTTTGCCGACCGTTCCGGCCACGGCCACGGCATTGCGGCCGGCGATCCCTTTGCGCCCCTGGGCGTCCAGCAAACGAACACCGGACCAGGTGCGCTGCATCAGACCGGCCAGGCGGTCCGGCGTGTGGTCCTCGTCACCGCTCACGATGAGATTGACCAGCATGAGGGCGTTGCGGGCCTTGAGCCGGGTCTTCACGAGATTGAAGAAGCGGCGTTTGCGCAAATGCGCCGGGATTTCGTTGTCGTCATAGGCGTCGAGCACGATGGCGTCGTACCGGCGGGGATCCCGCCGCAGGAAGCGCTCGCCGTCGGCGACATGGCATTCCACATCGGCCGGCATATGGAAATAGGTGCTGGCGATGTCGAAGCTGCGTTGATCAATATCGACGATCGTCACCGTGACCCCGACACGCCTGAGCATGGTCGCCAGCGTGCCGCCGCCGCAGCCGATCATCAGCACATGCCGGCATTTGGCCTGGCGCAGGAAGCCGTACATGGCGTGGATATAGTCGATCGTGCTGACGCCGTTGCGGTCGGCGTTGCTGTGATTGTCGTCTTGCCGCCAGAAGGAAATGTCCCCCGTGGCGTTGTTGACTTCGACGACGAAGCCGTCGTCCGTCGCAGGTCGTGGTCTGGGCATAGGCAGGTTACTTCGGCCCGATCATGTCCTCGGGCCGCACCAGCGTGTCGAATTCCTCGGCCGTGACCAGGCCGGTCTTGACCGCCTCTTCCTTCAAGGTGGTGCCGTTCTTGTGCGCCGTCTTGGCGATCTTGGCTGCCGCGTCGTAGCCGATCTTGGGCGCCAGCGCCGTCACCAGCATCAAGGACCGTTTAAGCCCCGCCTTGATGTTGTCGAGCCGCGGCTCGATGCCGACCACCAGGTTGTCGGTGAAGCTCACCGCCGCGTCGGCCATCAGCCGCACGCTCTGCAGGAAGTTGTAGGCCATCACCGGATTGTAGACGTTGAGCTCGAAATGGCCCTGGCTGTCGGCGAAGGTGATGGCAGCGTTGTTGCCGAAGATCTGCACGCAGA
>JBJKRM010000573.1:0-3995 GCA_046704685.1 Rhizomicrobium sp. | reverse complement strand
GCCCTGCCGCGGAGCGCGCCGGGATTGAAAAGCATATCGGCTGGCATACCTTCCGGCGCAGCTATTCCACATTGTTGGTGTCAAACGGAGAGAACGTGAAAGTCGTCCAGGAACTGATGCGACACGCGAATTGCCGAAGCACGCTCGAAATTTATTCCCAGGCGCGAGACGAGGCAAAGAGGGCAGCGCAACATCGTGTGGTCGAAATGATTTGCCCGGTCTAGGTGATGGCCAGCAGAAAAAAGACGATGGGACAGCATGCTGTCTGAGGTTCCGGCCCGGTCCCGGGAACGTAAGGGTCCGTTCAAGGCTTCTCGGTATTCATCATCTGCCTTTCCAACTCCGTGCCCCCTGCTTAATGGAGCATTTTGGAGCGTTATCGAAGGCGGTGGTCAAAGCTAACTTATTGAAAACTATGGTAGGCCCGAACGGACTCGAACCGTTGACCTCTACCGTGTCAAGGTAGCGCTCTAACCAGACTGAGCTACGGGCCTATTTAGCTGATTTTAATGACTCTAACGCAGCCACTGCTGCAACACAACGACCCAACGAACGACCTAACTTGGTTTCGAACGTTGTAAGTGATTCAACTCCCAAATCGCCAAAGCTACCATTTTAGTTCAGATTGATGTTCTGATGTTGGAAAAATCTCGTCCAGCATCGTCATCTTGAGCGGCAACAAGCTCTTCCATGTCCGTCTCACATACTTGTCCAGCGTGATCGTACTGTTTGCATGCCGGTGGCTGCGCTGAACGGTCTTGCGGTCGGTCTTCATCTTTGTTGTCAGAAATGACGCAAGAGAATGGCAAAGATGGTGGAACCCGAAGCGACGCACCTCTCCTTCCTTGTCGCAATAATGCAACTCCATTGTTTCCTTCCCCCGTTCATCAACCCGCATTTCGCGGGTGATAGTCAACACTTCAGCCTTGACTGCAGCCAGTCGAAGGTAGTCCGCAGCCAGCATGTTGCCAACCCGTGGACTCTTGCCTTTGATCTTATGGCTGGCAGAACTCCAGTCTGCGTCAGCAGCGTATATCGTCTGCGAGCTCCATGCGCGAAGGGAGCGTGCCCTCTAATTCACATGGAATAGTGCGAAACGAACGGGCGCGGTGCCGGCAGCCACGGCACCGGTTTTGCGTACAGGCCTTTCACAGATTACAATCGACGAACCGCCGGCATGGAAAGCTTTTTGTGGCGACCGATTGTGATTGAGGGCTTTCGAGTGGGCTCTGAGGTGAGGCAGGTATGAAAACATTGTGGATGAAGACGACATTTCTTGTTCTGCTTTGTGCGGCGTTTACGACGGGCGTCCGGGCTCAATCCGCAGCGCCCGGTACGACAACCGCCTGGCACAATGGCAAATTCCAGGTTGACGTCGCTGGGGTGATTGGGCGGTCCGACATTGTTTTGGGCCGGCCGAACATCAAGCCCGGTCAGGCCGTGCCGCTGGGCAACGGACGGCTGGGTGTCGCCGTCTGGTCCGGGGATGGTCTCACGGCACAGCTCAACCGTTCCGACACTCTTCCTTCCCGTCTGTCGCCGGGATGGGTTGTGATTCCCGGGCTCACGGCTATGACGCAAGCGAAGGATTATTCGGGACGCCTTGACCTCTACAACGGGCAATTCGAAGAGCAGGGCGGCGGCATGACCGCGACCGCTTATGTGCAGCCGGATACGGATACGTTGATCATCGATGTTACAGGCGCAAGGCCCAACCAGATGCAGACGGCGCAGTTGAAGCAGTGGGCGCCCCGCACACCGATGGCGGCGGTGAAGGGCGCGGTGGGCTACCTGTCACAAAGCTGGACGGATGACTTGAATCCCGGGTCGTCCGGCCGGGCGTTTGGATCCTTGTCTGCAATAACGGCAGAAGGGCGCGATGTGTCGGCTGCCGTGACCAATCCCCTGACCGTCACGGTCTCATTCAAGCCTTATGCCGACGGCCATTTCCGGGTGATCGTGGCCTCGCCGCACTATGACGGCAAAGAGAACGTGGAAGCGGCAGCCCGCCCGGCCCTGTCCGCGGGAACTCCCGCCGCTCACAAAGCCTGGTGGCACGCTTACTGGCACCGCGCGGGGACCATCAGGATCAGCTCAAAGGACGGGGCGGGCGAGTACATGGAAAATTTGCGGAATATCTACCTTTTTGCCGCAGCGGCTGAGAAGGGCACGGAATATCCGGGCACGCAGGCCGGCGTGGCAGACATGCTTTCATCGGCGCGAGACGCGCATCAGTGGGATCCGGCGGCGTTCTGGCATTGGAATCTGCGCATGCAGGTGGCGGCCAACATAGGCGCCGGGGTAACGGAACTGAATGCGCCGTATTTCAATCTTTACCGCGAGAACCTGCCGGCCATCGAGGCCTGGACAAACGTTTTTATGGAAGGGCATCCCGGCGCCTGCATCGCGGAGACCATGCGCTTTAACGGGAGGGGCATTGAATACGAATCCGGCTGGCCTTTAACTAAAATTCCCGGGAAAATTGGCCGTGACTGCGACCTTGCGTTCCCTCCTTATTACAATGCGCGGACGCTGACCACCGGGGCCGAGGTCTCGCTCTGGGTTTGGCGCCAATATCTCGCGACCGATGATCTTGGGTTTCTTATCCGCAATTATCCGATTATGGCCGCCTCCGCCCGCTTCCTTCGTTCCTATCAGAAGCTGGGATCCGATGGCCTGCTGCACACCAGCCCCTCCAACGCGCATGAGACGCAATGGGATGTAACCGATCCGACCACGGACATTGCGGCAGCCAGGGCGTTGTACCCGGCCACAATCAAGGCGGCGAAACTGCTCGGCAGGGACCCCGGCCTGGTGAAGCTGTTGCAGGCGGCGCTGCCGAAAATCCCTCCGTTTCCCCGCACCGAAGAGCATCCTCCGTTGACGTTGCTGCCGCCCTCAGCCGACGCCGGTGGCGCCGATGTGATTGCGGAGTCCTATCGCCCGGGAGCCCGCAATCATAACGCGGAAAACATCGGATTGGAGCCGGTCTGGCCGTACGGTGTGATCGGGGATACTTCGCCCCTGTTCGCCCTTGCGAAGCGTACGTATATGCATCGCCCATTCCCGCTGTCCGCGGACTGGAGCTTCGATCCCATTCAAGCTGCACGTCTGGGGTTGGGCGGCAAGGTGGGCTCGACGCTGATTAAGATTACGGAGAAATTCCAGGACTGTGTGAACGGTCTGGCCAATTGGAGAGTTCATGACAGGGAATTCTACGTGGAACAGACGGGCGTTGTTGCCGATGCGCTGCAGGAAGCAATGGTGCAGGACTATGACGGGTTGATCCGGATTGCACCTGCCATTCCGCCAGGATGGAATTTCGACGGCAGCGTCTATGTGCGCGGGAAAACAAAAGTCGATGTGCAAGTGCAGGGCGGCGTCCCCACGACGGTGGTCATTGAATCCGGAACAGACCATCCGATCAAGTTGCGCAATCCGTGGCCAGGCCGCGCGGTCGATATCGTGTCGGGCAATACGGGGGCGAAAGTCGTGCAGGATGTCACAGGTCCCGTCATCACATTCCAGGCGGCCGCCGGCGTGGACTACCTTGTCGAGAGACATGGCGAGCCCGTCACAAATCAAAGATTCGCACCCGTAAGCGGCACGCCAGCAACTTCGGCAAAAAGGCTCGGACCCGTCCAAATCGGCCTTTTCAGCACCTATCCACAGCACTGATTTTGTGCGGGGACTTTTTCCAGATCACAACCCACGAACCCACGGCATTGAAGATGATGCCGTGGCGCCAACTGCAGGATTGAGCGCACGCCGAACTGCAAACAGGCGTGTCGTGACGGCGGATTGCCGTCGCTGGCGGCGTTATCTTTGCCAATCCAGATGCCAATATCGGACAATAAGGTTTTGGCAGGTGAACGGCATGCCTGCTGACAGCATTCTGTGGTGGGGCATGGCGGGGCCGTCGCGGAAGCGCGAAGTTTTGCCACAGCCCAGGGGCAGTTAAAGCAAAACTTTCAATCGCAAATTGCCGGTTGGGC
>JBJKRM010000572.1:0-3733 GCA_046704685.1 Rhizomicrobium sp. | reverse complement strand
GCGCCGCACGCCGTAGGGCTCGGCGTGATAGACACCGACCGTCTTGCCGTCGGACATCGTCATCTCGATCATTTGTCCCATGGCACGCTCCGTCGCTATCGCGGGCGATCATCGCGATGCGCCCTTGATGCGTCAACGCCGCGCCCGGCATGTATGGACCGGCAACAAACCTTCTGGGAGAAGGCTTGTTTGACGTTCACGGAAAGTGGCCGAAGCTCAGTGGCGGCGTTGCTTCCGGTCGGGCAGGGTGAGCCAGAGCGCGGCCAGCACCACGCCGATCACCGCCGTCGTAAGGGAGTTCACCCAATCGAAATGCCCTTCGAAATAAGCCCCGATTAGAATCCAGAAGGCGGTGGCCGCCAGGATCAAACCGGCGGCGACGATCCGCAATCCACGCGGGTTGGCGCGGCGACGCATCACATCTTCTCCGTCCGCCGGATGCGCACGCGTCCCACCAAGCGGGCCACCAGCGAGGCCAGCAGCAAAGCGATCGGCAGCCAGGGCAGGGCGTTGACGAGCCTGAGCAGCATGTCGGCGACGGATGCCATGAAGACGTCGTGGGCGTTCGACCAGAAGTTTGCGAATGCGGAGCTGTCGACCGCCACCTTGGCTTCCTCGAAGGTGACGTTCACCTGCTCCAGCACGATCTTGGAGTCGGACGCCCGTTTGGCCGCCTCGGCATTGTTCACCGCGTCCTGCGCCTGGGTCAGCGCATCGTGGATCTTGAGGACTTCATCGACCGTCAGATTGGACCGCTTGGCCAGCGCTTCGAGCTGATCGCGATAGGCCTTGGCCTGCGCCAGCTCGCGGTCGATGTCGGCCGCGGCCTGAGTCTGGTTCTCGACGCTGGTGCTGCGCGAAGTGATCTCGACCTTGCCTGCCCCGTCCTGCGGCAGCCGTCTCAACAGCTGTTTTTCGAACACCGCCACCTTGTCGTGGGGCAGCGCGACGTGCAGCTCGGCGCTCACGGTCTTTCCCACGGTCAGGGAGGCGGAGGTCAGCGTGCAGGAAAGGGTTTTGTCCTTGAGGCAGGCATCGCGGGCCGCAGTGAATCGCACCGCCACGCTGTCATGTGGCATCGCCAGCGTCAGGTCGTGCTGCAGGCTGAACAACACGTTCTGAGCCCCGCCTCCGACGATGATGTCGGGCGGTGGCACGAAAGCCGGCGGCGGAACCATCATCGGTGCCGCGTTCGGTTGCGGCATTGCCAGATGGATTTCGTCTTCTTTCGATTTTGGCTTGTCGCAACCGGCCAGCACCAGTGCAAGAACGGCCGTCGCGATCGCAATCTTGCGCAACATGGAATCCTCCCCCGGTTTGTCGCTTCAAGCCGCCTTCTTCCGTCGCACCAGGCGCCACAGCCAGGAGATCAGCAGGATGCCGACGCCGATGATCGGCAGCCAGGGCAGGGCCCTGATCAGAAAGTCGAGTGCCGAGGCCGTACTCTCGGTCAGGGCGTCGCCGGCATTGTTCAGCGTTCCCATGATCGGCGATGGCTGGGTTTCATTCAGCGAAACCGTCAACTGCTCCCTGGCGATCCGCTCGGACACGTCGCGGTTCTGCGCCAGTGCCGCATCGAGATCGCTTTCCACTTTCGACAACTCGGCTTCCACCTTCATCAGGTCCGCCACCGACAGATCCCTGCGCTTGCTGAGCGCCGCCAGACGGTCGCGATAGGCGGTGAGCTGGGCCACTTTGCGATGGTTGTCGCTGGCTTCCGTCGTGACGTTCTCGGCCGATGTGGACCGCGATTGCACGGTGACCTTTTGCGCGCCGTCCTGCGGCAGCGGCTGCAGCAGCGATTTCTCGAATAGGGCGACCTTGTCGTGGGGCAGGGCGACCACAAGGCTGGCTTCTTCACCGGGATAGCCGCCTGAGCTGATCGAAGCAGTGATCAGCTTGCAGTTCAGGGCGCGGTCGTTCAGGCACTTGTCGCGCGCCCACTCGAAACGCGCCTTCACGGCGTCATGGTTCATCACCAGGCCGAGATAATGGCTGTAGCTGAAAACCGCGGATTGATCGCCGGGCGGCGCCCGCAGCGCCATGGACAAGCCGCGAGAAACAAGTGCGTTTCTCGGCGCCCGCTGTCCGCATCCGGCCAGCAACGTGATGACAGCAATTGCGATTCCGATTTTCCGCAGCATCGCACTTCCCCCTGGCGATCCACGGGGAAAGTGTAGAGCCGCGAATTTGGCGAACCGATGGCGGCGAATGCGGCAATGCGATGGCCGCGCCTCGGCGACGAGACTCAGGTAGCGAAGCGGAAATGCATGACGTCACCGTCCTGCACCACATATTCCTTGCCTTCCAGGCGGAACTTGCCGGCTTCCCTCGCGCCCGCTTCACCGCCATGGGCGACGTAATCGGGATAAGGAATGGTCTCGGCACGGATGAAGCCGTGCTCGAAATCGGTGTGGATGACGCCGGCGGCCTGCGGCGCACGCGATCCTTTGGTCACCGTCCAGGCCTTGGCCTCTTTGGGGCCTGCGGTGAAGAAGGTGATCAGCCCCAGCAAATCATAGCCGGCGCGGATCAGCCGGTTGAGGCCGGGCTCCTCGAGGCCGAGGCTGGCGAGGAATTCCATGCGCTCACCGGCTTCCAGTTGCGCCACTTCCTCTTCGATGCGGGCCGAGATGACGATGGCGCCGGCATGCTGCGCCTTGGCCATCTCCGCGACGCGCTTGGAGAAATCATTGCCCGTCGCTGCCGAGCCCTCATCGACATTGCAGGCATAAAGCACCGGCTTGGAAGTCAAGAGCCCGAGTTGGCGATACGGCTCCTGCTGCTCATGCGACAGCTCGGCCAGCCGCGCCGGCTTGCCGTCGCGCAACAGGTCCACCGCCTTCATCATCAGGGCGAGCTGTTCCTTGGCGTCCTTCTCGCCGGCATGCGCCTTCTTCTCCAGCGGCTTGATGCGCCGCTCCAGGCTCTCCAGATCGGACAGCATCAGCTCGGTCTCGACCGTGTCGGCGTCGCTCACCGGATCGATGCGGTTCTCGACATGGGTGACGTCGCCGTCCTCGAAGCAGCGCAGCACATGCACGATGGCGTCCACTTCGCGGATATTGGCGAGGAATTGGTTGCCCAGGCCCTCGCCCTTGGAGGCGCCGCGCACCAGGCCGGCGATGTCGACGAAGGTGATGCGGGTGGGCACGATCTGCGCCGAATGGGCGATCTCGGCCAGCTTGTCGAGGCGGGCGTCCGGCACCGCCACGTCGCCGATATTGGGCTCGATGGTGCAGAAGGGATAATTGGCGGCCTGGGCGGCGGCCGTCTGCGTCAAGGCGTTGAAGAGAGTCGATTTGCCGACATTGGGCAATCCGACGATGCCGCATTTGAATCCCATTAGTCGATGCCTTCCGGCTTGGGGTTGTGTTCTGGCGGATTCAGGATCAGCGCCACTTTGTTCATGAAGCCGACGACGTCGTTGCCGGCCAGATGCGGTGCCGCCTCGGCGATCGCCGACAGCATCGGCACCAGCCAGTCCTCGTCGGCCTTGGCGAAATTCGCCAGCACATGGCCGTGCACGCGCGATTTGCCGGGATGGCCGACGCCGATGCGCACGCGGTGGTAATCCGGCCCCATCGTGGCGGTGATCGAGCGCAGGCCGTTATGCCCGGCATCGCCGCCGCCGGTCTTGGCCTTCAGCTTGCCGGCGGCCAGGTCGATCTCGTCATGCATGACGACGAGCGCCGACGGCGGCAGCTTGAGAAACCGCATGGCGGGGCCGACC
>JBJKRM010000571.1:0-8632 GCA_046704685.1 Rhizomicrobium sp. | reverse complement strand
TCTGCGTACTGTCAAGGAGGTCCGATGAGCGCTCAACGGCTAGGCGTCTTCATCTGCCATTGCGGAGGCAACATCTCCGATTACGTCGACGTGGAGAAGGTGCGCGCCGCGACCGAGGGGTTGCCCGACTGCACGGTGGCGAAGACGTTCCTGTTCGCCTGCTCGGACGCCGCCCAGCAGGAGATGATGGAGGAGATCCGCAAGGAAAACCTCGACGGTATCGTGATCGCCTCCTGTTCGCCCAAGCTGCACCAGGAAACCTTCCGCGCCATGGCCAAGCGGGCGGGGCTGAACCCGCATCTCTACGCCCATGTCAACGTTCGCGAGCAATGCTCCTGGGCGCACCGCCATGACAAAGACAAGGCGAGCGAAAAGGCCACGCGCCTGGTGCGCGCTGGCGTCGCCCGTGCTGAGCTGGGCCGGCCGCTGGAAAACATCCGGGTCGAGACGGTGCCATCCGTGCTGGTCATCGGTGCCGGTGTGGCGGGCCTGCGGGCCGCCATCGCCCTTTCCGATATGGGCCTGTCGGTGCACCTGGTGGAACGCGAGGCCGAAGTCGGAGGGCGGGTCCGCAAGTTGGGCAAGCTGTTCCCGTCGGGCCGTCCCGGCAGCGATCTCGTTGCCAGCCTGCGCGAGCGTCTCGACGGCCGCGACAACGTCATCGTCTACACCAATGCCGAACTCATCGAGAAGAGCGGCAGCGCCGGTCGTTTCGAGGTCAAGGTGCAGTCGGGCGACAACACCTTCACGCTCAAGGTGGGTGCGATCGTCGCCGCCACCGGCTTCGATCCCTACAGCCCGCAGCCGGGCGAATTCGGCCGCGGACTGCCGGCCGTGGTGACGCTGTCCGAGTTCAACGAGCTCTTGACGAAATCGCGCGGCCATCTGCGCGTCGACGGCCGCGACGTGCGCACGATCACCTACATATATTGTGTCGGCAGCCGCCAGGCCGAGGGCAACACCTATTGCTCGCGCTATTGCTGCACGGCAGGGGTGCACGCCGCCATCCAGGCGCATGAGATCGACCCGGCGCTCAACCAGTTCCATCTCTTCCGCGATATGCGGACCTACGGCAAGAACGAGATCCTCTACGAAGAGGCCCGCCACAAAGGCTCGGTGTTCCTGCGTTATGGCGAGAACGAGCCGCCGGTGGTGGAAAAGGAAGGCGACGGCGCCGTGGTGCGCGTCCACGACGAGCTTTCGGGCGGCGACGAAGTGGAAATTCCCGCCGATCTGGTGGTGCTGGTCACCGGCATGGTCGCCAGCTCCAATGAGAAGCTGCAGAGCCTGCTCAAACTGCCGACTGGCGTGGGCGGCTTCTTCAACGAGATTCATCTCAAGCTGCGGCCGGTGGAAACCGTGGTCGACGGCGTGTTTATCGCCGGCGCCGCGCAGGCGCCGAAGACCCTGGCGGAGAGCGTCGCCTCCTCGCTGGCGGCGACGGCGCAATGCTCCGCCATGCTGCTGAAAGGATATCTCGATCGGGCGCCGCTGGTGGCAAAGGTCGATGCGGACGTCTGCACCTGGTGCGAAGACTGCACGAAGGCTTGCCCCTACGACGGCACCATCGTCAAGGCCGAGCATGACGGCAAGCAAGTCGCCGAAGTGATACCGGAACTGTGCCAGGGCTGCGGCCTCTGCGCCTCGATCTGCACCCACGCGGCCATCGATGTCGATGGCTACACCAACGCCCAGGTGACGGCGATGATCGATGCTCTCGCCGCTGAGGAGGTCATGGCATGAGCGAGCCGCGTGATTTTGGCGAGGTTCTGCGCGACGAATGGATCATGAAGGATCGCATCGCCGTGGCCTTGGCCGACGGCCCCAAGACCATTCCGGAAATCGCTGGGCTGCTGGGCGCGCCAAGCCCGGAAGTCACCCAATGGGTGATGGCGCTGCGGCGCTTCGGCAAGCTTGAAGAGATGCCCAAGGGCAAGGCGGACGATTACTTCCAGTACAAGCTGGTGGAAGGACACTAGGATGGTGACGCGCGTTAATCCCGAGTTTCGCCGCGAAGTTGCCAAACTCGGCGTCAAGGAGGCTGGCACGCCTGCCAATGACTCGGAAGGCTTCAACGCCGAGGCGTGCTTCAACTGCGGCACCTGCACGGCGCTCTGTCCGCTGGGCTACCAGATCGTTCCCCGCAAGCTGTTCCACGAAGTCAGGCTTGGGCTTGAAGACAAGATTCGCGCCAGCATACCGCAGATATTCTCCTGCCTGTTGTGTCGCATGTGTGAAGAGAACTGTCCGCAGGGGGTCCATATCACCGAGAACATGCGCACCCTCCGTCACTTGATCAACCGGCAAGAATTTGGCCTGAAGTAGGAAGATCGTATGTCGATACCGATCGCACCCGTCCTGGGAATTTTCGCCGACAACGTGCGCAAGCGCGGCAGCGTCTTGCCGCTGTCGAAGAGCAAGGTTACGCGCTGGGCCCGTGGGCTCAACCTGCCGCGTGGCGGCGAGACGGTACTCTACACCGGCCACATGTATCAGATGGTGCCTGCCATCCACGCCATGGCCGCCCAGATGGCCCTGCTCGAGAACTCATTCCTCACCCGCTTCTTCGGCCTCGGCCGGCTGTTCAACAAGTTCATCGACTTGTCCTTCTTCATGGGGCTCACCGCCTCGCGCGACCGGATGCGTCGTTCCAACCAGGTGCTGCGCGATGTTGTCGAGCTGCTGCGCGGCGCCGGAGTGAAGTTCGGCTACCTCTATGAGGACGAGTTCTATGCCGGTGCTCTGCTTTACGACAACGGTCAGGACGAGGCCTTCGGCGAACATGCCCGGCGTGTGACGGCAAAGCTCAAGAAGCTGGGCGTCCGTCGCCTGATCACGGTGGACCCGCACACCACCAAGATGCTGCGCCAAGCCTACCCGCATTTCGTCAAGGACTTCGACATCGAGGTCGTCTACTACCTGGAAGTGCTGGCTGCGACGCATCCCAAGGCCGCGGCGGCGGTCAACGGCGAAGTCGTGCTGCACGATTCCTGTGTCTATGCGCGCTACGAAGACATCTGCGAGCAGCCCCGCGAGCTGTTGCGGGCCGCTGGTCTGTCGGTGCGCGAACCCAAACTGTCCGGCAAGGCGATGCACTGCTGTGGCGGACCGATCGAGTCGCTGTTCCCGTCCGAGGCGCATCGGATCTCGGGAAATCGAGTGGACCAGCTCGAGGCCGAAGGCAAGAACGTGGTCACCATGTGCCCGTTCTGCTGGGTGAACCTCAGCAAGGCCGCCGGCGACAGACTTGTCATCAACGACATCGCCAGCACGCTGGTTGCCGGCCGTCGGAAAGCAAAGTTGAGCGCTGCTTCAAGCGCCCCGAGATAACGCACCTCAAGCATCGGGAGCGGCGTTCCCGAGAGGATGGATATGATGGACAAGGTTGAAGACGCAGAGCAGCAACCGGCAACGCAGGAACCGGCAAAGGCGTTGGACGGCAAGACAATTTTGATCTTCTCCGATGACATGGACAAGGCGTTTGCCGCCTTTGTCATCGCCAATGGTGCGGCGCTGATGGATTGCCCCGTGACCCTCTTCTTCGCCTTCTGGGGATTGAACGTCCTGCGGAAGCCGGCGAGTTCGAAGGGGAAAGACCTGTTGTCCAAGATGCTCGGCTTTATGATGCCCAAAGGCCCGGAGAAGCTCAAACTCTCCAAGATGAACATGATGGGGATGGGCACCACCATGATGAAGTTCGTGATGAAGCGGAAAAAGGTTCAATCCCTGCCTCAGTTGATCGCTAGCGCGAAGGCTCAAGGCGTGCGGTTCGTAGCCTGCGGAATGTCCATGGATGTGATGGGCATCAGGGAGGATGAACTGATCGACGGAGTCGAGGTTGGCGGTGTCGTCACCTTCCTCGATGCTACCGAAAAGTCCAACGCGACGTTGGTCTTCTAATAAGCGCGTTTCAGTTTGAATCAACAGGGCCGACCGCACGAACGGGTCGTTCGTGGCGGCGCCAAGGTGTCAGCGCTAGAAAGGCCGGCTACAGACCGATGGTGGTCCAGTTTGCCCAGGCCACGCACGACAATCGGTCAAGCCCGGCCTCATTGTCCTTGGTGATCAAGGTCTTTCCAGGAGCGCGCAGATCGCGGCTCGCCGGTCGCGGCCAGGTCGTGGTCCGTCTGCTGTGAACTCCATCAATATGTCTGGCTCATCCGCGGGTGGCCACAATGGCAACGTGTCGCCGTTGGGGTCGCCGCATTTTGCGAAGTTGGCCCAGTATGCCTGCAGCGGCGGCCAGGAACCGAAGTTGGTCGCATCGGGTGCAGCCTCGAACACAAAGGGCAGTTCGGAGGCATGGATGGCCGGAGCAGGGGCGTTTGGTGCCGCAACGGCGAGTTCGTAACGCCAAACCTTGGCGGTTGCTTCTCGCTGTCGTGCAGTGACCCAGCGCGCAGGTCCGCGGAATACGACGTCCGCCGAAATCTGGTCGGCAACGGAGCCGTAGTGCGGATCGTCCGATGGCGACTCGACAGATGCGAGGTCGTAAAGTGAGAAGGCTGTCTCTTCTTGGCGAAGAAAATAGTCGCGTATATAGCCTTTCGGATCGACTTCGGCGCGCGCGACCGGGAATTCCTTGACGTTGGTGCCGATGATGAGCGGTACGGGAGCCTGTGCTCTACGTGCGAGAATGTCTCCTGGTGCATCCGGCAGCACCCAACCATCCACGATGGGCTGGAGCCAGACGAATGTTGGGTCGACGGACTCGGGCGGCATCAATGCGTCCGCTGCCTCAAGCAGAGCCTCGCCGGGGGCGTCCCTGAGAGCATGCAATCCGTCGAAAGATGGATCGAACTGCATCAGAGCGCGGCGGCACATCATCTCGTTTTCCGAGAGTGTGCGTGGCGGCTGTCCGAATCCGGCCGTGCCGCTTTGGGCAATTGCGCGATGAAAAAGCCCGCGCGCCAGTGGCATCAGCATCAGGAGACCGACGTTTTGGGCACCGGCCGAATGTCCGAAGATGGTGACGTTTGCGGGGTCGCCACCGAACTCTTCAATGTTCTCGGCCACCCATCGCAACCCGGCGACCAGATCCAACAATGCATAATTGCCTGACGAGTGATGTGGCGATTCGGCGGTGAGTGCTGGATGCGACATGAATCCGAAAAGGCCGAGTCGGTACTGCAGTGAAACCAAGATGACGCCGCGACGGGTGATTGCGGACGGCACAATGCCCAAGCTTGATCCTGCCCAATTTGCTCCGCCATGGATCCACACCATGACTGGCAGGCGATCGGACTGGATATGTGGTGGCACATGTACGTCTAGGTATAGGCAGTCTTCCGAACTGATCGCGGCGTCTCGCGCATTCCACCCATAGGAACGTTGAAGACTTGGCGCCGCGGATGTCATTGCGTTTCGTACGCCGGACCAGGGTGCGACGGGCTGAGGAGGCTTCCAACGCAGGTCGCGGAGCGGCGGTCTCGCAAAGGGAATGCCGAGGAAAACCATGCTGCCGTCCGGCTGTGTCTTCCCGCATATGAGACCGCCGGTCACGCGCCGTTCGACGGAAGCGGCCGGCCCGGCATATTCACCGGTGGCCATCGCAACGGGAACTGGGCTGGAGGAGCGTTCTTCGCGGTTTGTCATTTCTTCCTGCTCATAGCGTGGTGCGGCCGCTTCGAGGGGGCTGGGACATCTGAAAAAGGCAGGGCGGAGTGCTTCGATCTGTAGAGATTACAGATGGGAGAGCCGCTCCAGCAGCCATCGGCGTGGCGCGCGTCCGTATTCCGCAGGCCGACGGCAGCTGCAAAGCAGAGACGGCGAGCCGCCTGAAATTCCTCATATGTCCGCGTCCTGTTTTGTCCCTACGGTAGGATCTGAATCCCATGTCGCCCGCAGTTGTTGCAGTTAAGTCCCATCAACAAACATTCGCAGCCCAATCGGTCTATCAGATTGACGAATTGAGAAAAAAAATTATTTTAATTTAAACCTGCGATTGGTAATATGGGGTGGCTGGGCAACGACCCGGCAAGGCAGGGCACCTCTCTCACAGAACCTTGGGAACGGAAACGTCATCGCATGCACATCTGCACCCGATTTCTGCTGGCCGAATGGTTTGTGCGCCGGACGAGGGTAGGTGGACGCAGCAACGCCAGACCGTCTCTCGACGCTGTGCGCAATTGACTCGAAGGTCGGCCGGTTCCCGGCAGGCCACAACGGGAGGGAAAAGTGATTGGACTGAATACGAAGACGCGCCGCAACAATCAGGCGCTGAATGCCCAATTGCGGCGGGTGTTGTTGGGTGGAGCCTCGCTGCTGGTAGCGGGAGCGGTTGCCGTTCCTGCAATGGCCCAAGACAGCGGCACAATGGAAACCGTGGTGGTGACCGGCATCCGCGGTTCGCTGCAGCGTGACCTTGATATCAAGCGCGACTCGACTGGACTGGTCGACGCGATATCGGCCGAAGATATCGGAAAATTCCCTGATGCCAATTTGGCCGCAGCCATGCAGCGCATTCCCGGTGTCTCAATCAGCCGCGGTTCTGTCAGCATGGGCGGCATCCCCACGTCGAACGGTAATGCCACCGAGATCACGGTTCGCGGCTTCGGGCCGAGCTTCAACCAAACGCTCTATGATGGTCGTACAATCTCGACCACGACCGGTGACCGCGCCTTCGACTTCAGTGCCGTCAGTGCTGACTTCGTCAGTGAGATTGATATCGACAAGTCCCCGGACGCCACGTTGTCGAGCGGTGCGATTGGCGCAACCATAAACATCAAGTTTCCCAAGCCGTTCGACCATCCCGGCCTGCAGATCGCAGGGTCGGTTTCCGGCACTATGTCCCCGCAAGACGGCCACGTCACGCCGAACGGGGATATCTTAGTCAGCGACACCTTTGCCAACGACACCTTCGGCATCCTGGCCGACGTCGCGTTTTCGGATACCAAGACGCTTTCCAACCACGTCAATCTGCAGGGCTGGGAGGGTTTTCATCCAGCACCATCGCAGCTTGCCGGTGCCGCCGCGGGAGCTTCCACTACGCCGGATCCGGGAAACAATGCGTGGTTCATCCAGGATTCAGGGATTTTTCAAGAACACAACCACGAGGAACGCTTGACCGGACGTCTGGCGGCGCAATGGCGCCCGACGCAAGCCGTCCTGATCACGGTCAACGACGACTATTCGCGCGACCAAAGCCTGACCCAACAGAACGGTTACGGCGTCTGGTTCAACGGCGGTTCCTTGACCAATATCACTCAGGCGTCGGACGGCACGGTGATCAACTTCATTCAGCCCAATACGCCCACTGACTTCGTGGCAAATATCAATGGGGCGGTCGAACAGAACAACGACATGGGGCTGAATGTCCGCTGGCAGGTAACCGATAGCTTCGCACTTACTCTGGATGCCGATCAGTCGCTGTCATCGCTGAATCCCGGCGGGCAGCTCACGGCCCACGACATGGATGTCGGTTACGGGCCGTCCACACCTACCGGCTTGTGGGGAAACAATGTCGGCGTGGTCGTCTCGATGGGGCACACCCTGCCCTATCCTACAGCCTACGGGCCCGGTGGCGACAAATCCGCCTTTATCAACAACGGTCTCATCGGGTCGCATGTGGCGGTCAGCCAGAGTTCGAGAAATCGTGATCTGGTAAACCAGGCGAAGCTCGAAGGGGAGTGGACCAATGATCAACTCGATGTCCGTTTCGGATTCCAATATGTGGCCGATCACGAGAAGTTGAGAGAATACGACGGCTTCGCCAACAACGACTGGCAAGCCTATGCCGGGTACGGTGCGGCATCGGGCAACTATTACCATTCCACGAATCCATCCGATCCGTATAACGGCCTGCCTGCCGGTGCGACGCTGCCGCAGAACTTGTTCACGCAAAGCTATAGCACTGCGAGCTTCATCTCTGGATGGAACGGTGCGGGCAACTTGCCTCCGGCGATCCTCCAATTCAATGGTCTCGCCGTTTACGACTACTTGGCCTCGCTTGGGAATCCTCAAACCAAGATCATCCCCGGCTACAATGGCATCAATGGAGGATGCTGCAACCCGGCGTTTAACGGCGTCTATTCGATGATCCTCAATCCGGCGAGCTTCCAGCATGTGTACGAAGACACCTATGCCGGCTATGTCAACGTCAGCGACAAGTTGCACCCCGCAGGAATGCCGTTGCGCTTGACTGTTGGCATCCGCGACGAACTCACGGACCTGGCGTCCGAGGGCATCGGGCAATTGCCCACCGGACTGACTGTTCAGCCTTCAGACCATACAGCGTATCTCGTGGGCTATGGCTCGCAGTCGAACGTTTCTGCGACAAACAGCTATCAATACCTGTTGCCGAATTTCGATGCGGTTCTCTCGGTCACCGACGATGTGGATGTCAGGTTTGACGCGTCGCGTACCTTGACGCGTCCGCCGCTGGGACAACTCACGCCCGTCCTCAATATCCCGGGAACGCAGCGCGTAGGAGCTCTGGTGGCTTCGGGCGGCAACCCGAACCTGATGCCGTATCTTTCGGACAATCTGGATTTGGGCGCGCAGTGGTACTACGCGCCGAACTCCTACGTTTCGATTGATGCCTTTGACAAGGCGGTGACCAACTTCATTGTGGCCGGTGCGACGACCCAGACAATCAACGGCGTCACACTGCCGGGCTCTGATGGGGTTACAC
>JBJKRM010000570.1:0-9431 GCA_046704685.1 Rhizomicrobium sp. | reverse complement strand
ACTGCCTTTACGTGATCATCCACGAGGCGACGAACAATCTGATTTTCAAAGGCCGCCGCCTCAACCGCATCGCGGCGCTGGTCGCCGACCTGCCCAACGTTATCCCAGGCGCCACCGGCTTCCGGGTCTGCCATCTCGCCCATCACGCCCATCAGGGCTGGTACGAGCGCGACGCCGACATGCCCAGCCGCTGGGAGGCGCGCTTCATCGGCAATCGCTGGTACATGAAGGCGTTGTGGGTGGCGCTGTTTCCCTTCTTCCAGATCGCCCGTACCGTGCGTCTTGAAGGCGTGTTGATCTTCAACCGTTGGACCCTGATGGGTATCGCGGCGGCGGCGTTGTTCGACAGCGCTGTGGTGTTGATCTGCGGTTGGAACGGACTTCTCTACCTCGGCGCCTCGATGCTGTTTGCCGTCGGGCTGCATCCGCTCGGCGCCCGCTGGATCCAGGAGCATTTCACGCTCTCAGCCGCGCAGGAGACCTTCAGCTATTACGGGCCCTTGCGTTTTCTCACCCTGAATGTCGGGCACCACAACGAACATCACGACTTCCCGGCTATTGCCTGGAACCGCTTGCCGCGCCTGCGGGTGATCGCGCCGGAATTCTACGGCACGCTGGAGCACAAGCCGTCGCTCAGCCGCCTGCTCCTCGAATTCCTGTTCGACAAGCGCTACTCCCTGTTCTCCCGTGTGGTGCGCAGCTAATTCGGGGGCAGCTTACTCAATTCACCAATTGGCCCGGCTGGTGTCTGGTCCGCTTGGCTTTGCGGCACAACCGGTATGCCAGCCAGCGGCGGGGCTCCAGGCCCGGTGCCCGGCAACGGAGCCAGCGTTGCAGTGTTTGGGTGCTCCTGAGCCGATGATCATGCATCGCATCTTCGTATGCGGCGTCCCGCCGCATCACCCGCCATTTTTTACGCTTGAATGTTCGTTGTTTGTCTGCAACATTGTGCCCGTGATACAACGATGAGGTACACGGCAAAACAGCGGGTAGGACCAGAGGCCATGGCCCGAACCGCAGCACCGTCCATACAGGGCAAGGAGGCGGACGTCTCCGCAAAGGAATCAACCCAAGTTGCCGCCCAGCGCAGCGCAACGCGCAAAGCCGGGTCGTGCATCCGCCCCGAGGGGGCGGGCGTCAGGCACAGTGTGGGGTTCCGAACGGCCCGAGGAAAGTGCCTGCGTTGCTTTCAGCGAGCACGCCACCATTCTGCCGGCGTCTCTCTATTTCCTGTTCGCTTAATCGTCCGATTTCCCATCCGGCTCGCTGTCGTGGAATCGCGTCAGATCCACCACGCGTCGGCCGCGCGGGGTCAACGACAGGACATCGGCAAAGCGGTGATTCCAGCGGATCTGGTGCGGCTGGTAGGAATGGCGCGCGAAGACCATGTCGGCGAAAGTCTCATCGGTGCCGGACAACAGCGCGATGATCTCGGCCTGCATGGCGGCGAGCGAGTCCGGAGTCTGGCCGTGAAGCGGGCTTGCTTCGTCGATGCGGTGCATCACCGTCCAGGATAGCGCGAACAGCGAGGAGTGTGACCGCAGCAACGAGAGTTCCTGGAAGCGGCGCATCGTTTGCCCCTCCCTGGTGGACTGTTGCCAGGCAAAGGTCACCACCACATTGGCGTCCAGGATCTGGTTGCCGCGTTGGTTGGCGGCGCGGAACATCAGTGTGGGTGCTCCGTCGAAGGCCGTCACCACCGCGACATCGGAGAACAGAACCCGCGCGGTCGGCCGCGAGAAGCGCGCGAACACGGCGCCGGTGACCAACGCGAGATTCAAGATGCCGGCGAAAGCCTCGATATCGACGATGCCGTCCACATAGGCGCTTCGCGGCGCCAGTACGCCATAGCCGATTGAGGCGATGGTTTGCACGCTGAACTGGAACGCATCCCAAAAATTGCCAGGTCGGGCATTGGCGATGCCGGTCGGATCGGCGCTGTACAGCAACGCGAAAAGGACGTTGATGGCGATGAAGAACAGGGCGACGGCTGTCAGGAAGGCCGGCCACGGCATGGTCAGCATGGCGTGGTAGAAGTCGGTCCAGCGGGTGTGATCCTGGCCTTTGATGACGGCGACGCGCCGGCGCAGTGGAGCGCGCGCCAGGGAGACCTGCTGTTTGCTCGGTTTGCGGCGCAGTCTAGCCACGTCCTTGAGAGGCGAGACAGCCACCCCATTTCTCCGGCATGTCGCGTCCCAGCCCGAACAGCCAATCCCAGGAGTAGAGCCCGCTGTCGTGGCCGTCGTCGAAGATCAGCCGTACGGCATAATTGCCCACCGGCTCGATGGCGGTAATGGTGATGTCCTGTTTGCCGGTGACGGTCTGCTTCTCTTGCGGGCTGTGGCCCTGGACCTCGGCGCTGGGGGATTCGACGCGCAGATATTCCGCCGGCAAGGCGAAGCGCTCGCCGCTGTCGAAGCTCACGGTCAGCGTGTTCTTTTCCTTGTTCAGCCGCAGTTCGGTCGGCCAGGGTCTCATGACGCAAACCTCATCGTCTGTCGCGTTCTTCGTCGGTGAGCGGCCGTGCCTCGTCGGGGCGCATGATCGGGATGCCGCCGCGGATAGGGTAGGCCAGCCCCGCCTGCTTGGAGACCAGTTCCTGCTTCTCGCGGTCATAGACCAGCACGCCCTAGCTCACCGGGCAAACCAGGACTTCCAGGAGTTTGGGATCGGGTTCCATCAGCTTTTGCCTAGTTCAACGACACAGGGCCTTGCGGTCCGGCATTGGACATTTCCAGGAGCGCGATCAGGGTGTCGACGCGTTCGTCCCATCCCGGCGCCTCCAAGAGTGCCTGTTTTTCGGCGGGCTCGAAGGGGCAAAGCATGGCGAGCGCGTTCACCAAGGTTTCCGGCGGCGCTGACAGAACGCTCTTCCAGTCGGCCTTGAGGTCGCGCTTGGCCAGATAGTCCTTGAGCGCCGAGACCAGCCTTTCGCGCGGAAAGTCGGTTTCGTCGGCCGCCGTCAGATCGTCCACGAAGGTGGAGAAGTCCGCGGTCACCTTCCGGAACGGCGTGTCCGTTACCAGTTCCTCCACCAGGCGGAAGCGGCAGACGCCCGTCAGGGTGATGAGGTAGCGCCCATCCTCGTTCTCGCGGAATCCGGTGATACGGCCGGCGCAGCCGATGGTGGCGAGATCCGGCTTTAGTACCTTTTCCTCGTTCTGCGTCGGCTGGATCATGCCGATCAGCCGCGTGCCAGAAAGCGCCGCATCGACCAGCGCCAGGTAGCGCGGTTCGAAGACGTTGAGGGGCAGCTGTCCGCGCGGCAGGAGCAGGACGCCCATCAACGGGAAGATGTCGAGCGTGGAAGGCAGGTCATCGAGCGTGTTGTAGGTCCAGCTCATCGGCTCACGAGAATAGGATGGAGGAAAGTTTGCGGCGTGCCGCGATGGTGCGTTCGTCCGTCGGGCCCATGGCCTCGAACAAGGTCACCAGGTGCTTGCGGGCCGCTTCCTCATTCCACTGGCGGTCCCGGCGCACGATTTCCAACAATTGCTCGATTGCGCCTTCACGGTCGCCGCCCCCGTCGAGCGCTAGGGCGAGATCGTAGCGGGCCTGATGGTCGTTGGGATTGGCCGCCACCTTGGCCTGAAGCTCGCCCGTCTTGCCGGCTGCCTCGGCTGCGCCTTCACGCAATGCCAGCTCGGCCGCCACGGCGCGCACCGCCTCGTCATTGGCATCGTCGGGCCGCACCAGCGCCAGCGTGGTCTTGGCGCGTTCCAGGTCGCCGCTCTTCAGATAGCAGCGGGCCAGTCCCGCCACCGCCTTGGGATGGCCGGGCTCGTCCTGCAGCACATGGGCGTAGGCCTGCGCGGCCTGTCCGACGTCGCCGCCTTCGAAGGCCTGATCGGCCATCGCCAGGATCTCCGCCGCGTGGTTGTTGGCGCCGCCGGTGCCGCCCGCCAGGGTCTGCACGAACTGCTTCACCTGGCTTTCGGAAATCGCGCCCATGAAGCCGTCGACCGGCTGGCCGTTGCGGAAGGCGTAAACGGTGGGAATGGATTGGATGCGCAGCTGACGCGCGATCTCCTGGTTCTCATCGATGTTGACTTTGACGAGCTTGACGGCGCCGTTGGCGGCAGCGACTTCTTTCTCCAGTGCTGGACCCAACTGCTTGCACGGCCCGCACCACGGCGCCCAGAAGTCCACGATGACGGGAACTTCGCGTGAGGCCTCCAACACGTCCGCTGCGAAGGTCGCTAGGCTGGAATCCTTGATGTGGGGGTTCGCCCCCGGTTTAGTGCCCTGGGGGGGCGAACCGCTGGAACCGAATAAAGCCATAGTTGAAGTACCCTGTCTTTCACCCCCAACATGGGCGCAAGCGGGCGGAAAGAAAAGGCCCTACAAGGCAGTGGTCAAACGCAGTTCCAGGGCCATCCAGATGGCCGGCTATACGGTCGCAAGTATCGAGAAGTAAACGGAAACCCGAAAATATCCCTGGGGCGTCCAAATGTGCCCCCTGACGGTGCCTTCCTCGGTCGCGCCCAGCTCCTTCAGGGCGGCGTGCGAGCGCGCGTTGTTGGCGTCGGTCTTGAACTCCACCCTGTGATAACCGGCACAGAAGGGGTTCTCCAGCAGCAAGGACTTGCGGTCGGGATTCACCGCAGTGCCGCGGCCATCGGCGGTATACCAAGTGGCGCCGATCTCCAATCTCGCGTCCTTCATCACATAGGTGATCCAGGTGCCCCGCATCCGGGGTTGTTTTGTAAGACAATAGGGAGACAATCGCCCACCCTGAATCCGTCTCGGGAAACATCATGAAGCAACTCTTCGCGATTCTCGTCTTCTGTCTGGCGGTCTTGGCCCCAAGCTTTGCGGGGATGCCCCCGCTGGATGAGCACGCTATCGCCGTGTCGCGCTTCGGAAACGATGCACCCTGGTACGAGCACAACATCCCCTTCTTTGACTCGTCCGATCCGTTGCTGAACGAGATCTACTATTACCGCTGGCAGGTCTACCGTGCGCATCAGCGGGATCTGGGCGCACGCGGTTACATCACCACGGAGTTCCTCGACGATGTCGGCTGGCAGCTCAATCCTTATGCCAGTCTCAACGATGCCACGGGGTTCCACATCTATGAAGGCCGCTGGCTGCGCAATCGCCGCTATGTCAACGACTATATCAATTTCATGTACGACGTCGGCAACGACCGCCATTTTTCCGAGGCGATCGCCGATGCGGTCTATGCGCGCTATCTGGTCGACGGCGATCTCGCCTTCGCCGCCAGCCATCTGGGCGCCATGGAACACATCTATAGGGAATGGAACGATCACTACGACGCAAGCAAGAAGCTTTACTGGATCATGCCTCTGCTCGACGCGACCGAGTATACGATCGCCTCGATCGATGCCAGCGGCGGCAAGGACGGCTTCTTCGGCGGCGATGCTTTCCGTCCCTCGATCAACAGCTACATGTTCGCCAATGCGCGCGCCATCAGCCGGCTTGCCGAACTGACCGGGGACCACGCGACGGCTGCGCTCTATGCCGCCAAAGCCGACGAGCTGCGCAGCGAGGTCCTGAAGAGCTTGTGGAGCCCCACATTGCACCACTTCATCGACCGCTACAGGGTGAGCAATCAATACGTGAAGTACTGGGAGCCGATTCGCGGCCGCGAGCTGGTAGGCTATCTGCCGTGGACCTACAAACTCGTGCCCGACGATCCGCAATACGCACAATCCTGGAAGTATCTGTTGTCGCCCGACGGGCTTGCTGGCCCCGCGGGACTGCGCACGGTCGGGCCTTCGTATGAGTACTACATGCGCCAGTACCGTTATGACGCCAAAACCCATCAGCCGGAGTGCCAGTGGAACGGCCCCGTCTGGCCGTTCCAGACCACGCAGGCCCTCATCGGAATGCAGAATCTGCTCAACGATGATCACCAGGCTATCGTCTCACGTTCCGACTACATGCGCCTCTTGCGCCAGTACGCGAAACTGCATCTGCTAAATGGAAAGCCGGATATCCAGGAGGATTACGATCCAGCGACCGGCAAGCCGATTGTCGGCCTACCGCGCAGTCATCACTATTTCCATTCGGGGTTCGACGATCTCATCATCACCGGTCTGGTTGGCATCCGCCCGCGCGCCGGTAATGTGCTGGAAGTCAATCCGCTGGTTCCGTCCGACCCGAAGGATCCAGAATTCCTGCGTTACTTCGCCCTGCAGGACGTGCCCTATCATGGCCATCTCATCAGCGTGCTCTTCGACTCCGATGGCAAGCGCTACGGCCTCGGGACTGGTCTGTTCGTGATTGTCGACGGTGTGATCGCGGCTTCATCACCGAAACTGACTCGTCTGACCGTGCCGATTACACGCGAAGCCCCGCCGCCGGTGGAACGGCCCATCGATCTGGCGATGAATCTCTATAAGACTGGCTTTCCGCATCCCAACGCGTCGATCAACGCCGACGTTCCGAGCCTCTATCCGGCGGTGGACGGCCGGGTCTGGTTTTTCCCGGAGGTGCCGAACGGCTGGTCGACCAAGGGCGGCAAGGGCGAGCAGTGGTTCTCCGTGAAATTCGGCAAACCCGTTCCGGCTCATGCCGCGGAGATTTCCTTCTTTGCCGACGGCAAGCGCTTCGCCGCACCAGACTGGTATCGCGTCCAGGTGCTGCGCGGCGCCAAATGGGTCAATGTAGCGCACAACAGCCACCCGATGGCGAACGGCGTCGACAACGCTACCTGGCGAAGTACGCCGACCCGGCAAGTGCGGCTGGTCTTCCGTGTTCCTCGCGGCAAGATAGTGCGTCTGGTGGAATTGAAGGTGTTCTAGCCGGTTTGAACTTCCGGGATCGGTGTCACGATGGGATCGTATCCGCACGCCTTGATAAACTGCACCAAATCGCCGGGCGCGATGGCGGTAGTGCGGTCGTTGCGCAAGGGATGGAAGTTGACCGGGGCGTGATTCAGCATTTCCCGATCCAGCACGGGCCGTACTTTTAGTTCCGTGTCATTCATCAGGGCGAAGGGGGTGACCGAGCCGGGTTCGATGCCCAGGGTGGCGATCAACAGCTCCGCCGAACCGAAGGAATAGCGCGGGGCACCGAGCTGCTTGGCGAGCGCGGGAAGATCCACCCGTAGATGTGCCCGCACCACGGCCAACCAGAGACCGCCCTTCTTGTCTTTCAGGAACAGGTTCTTGGTGTGGCAGCCGGGTATGGCGTCGACGACACTGGACGACTCCTCAACGGTGAACACCGGTATGTGTTCGAAGGTCTTCCAGGTGATGTCGAGTTGACGCAAACGTTCGTAAAGCGCGGCTTCGCGTTGATCAGCAGAAGGGATATCGGTCATCGGATGTTGCGCCCAAGATGACGTCACGGTCAGCAGGTCTGTGATAATCAAATGAACCGTTCACAGAACCACACACCTCATGCCATAGCGCGAGCTGAAGCGTAACCCGTCAGCAGCAATAAACCCACAGATCTGGTCGATGATCCGCGGGTGATGGAGATCGAACCGTCCATATCCCGGTCCGGACACAATAATAGTGGGCGGGCTTTGGAAGAAGCCCACCCACGTTGCGAGCGCATGATATCACCGGTCGGCGAAGCGAAGGGTGTCGGCGTTCCCGTCGCTGGCATAGACGCGTGTCAACAGCGGCGCGTTGAGTCGCATCACCGCAGTATGGATGGCGTTTGCCTGGCAGACGGCGAAGTCCTTGCGAGCCAGTCTCGGTGAGACGGAATAGGTTCCGTAGAACAGCGGCGAGTTACCACAAGCGCTACGCGCCGCGACCCGAATGCGTGCAAGCAAGGCACGAGCGCCAGCTTCCGTCGAAAGGGTAGCAGGATTGTACGTTAGCGGGACATCCTTGCGGATGATGCTGTACGCCGGATCGGCTTGGGCCGCCGTCAACAGTATCGTCACGGTGGTAAGAGCAATGGCAAAACTGCGTAACATGGTTGTCTCCTTCAGTGCAGCGGTTCCTCGCGAACCGCGTGTCGAGGAGAACTGCCTGGCGCCGGTGTCGAAAGGATCGTGCGCCGACGGAATGCCGATCAAATGCCGCGCTCTAGCCGATTTATTGTGCGATGCAACATTGATGCCTTTCTGATTGGCAAAGATGCGCTCAAATTGACATCTTTCTGCTATTTTTCAGTCGTTTACAAAATTGTGCAATAGCGAAAGTATGATCCCTGGGTCGGGAAGGTGGGCGTGTGATTCCGCCACGAGGCGGAGTCCGAGCAGGAATCGAAAAGTGACTGTCGCGACCCCAGTGCAGCGTATTGTTCTGGCGCAGGAATCTGAGTTCGCCCTGGGCGGTTTGCGGGTCTATCCCCCCAAGCGCGAGGTGATGGCCGGCGATTTTCGCGAGCTGATCCAGCCGCGCATCATGCAGGTTCTGGTGGTGCTGGCACGCCGTCGCGGCGAAGTGGTCACCCGCGATGAACTGATTGCTGCGTGTTGGGGTGGCTTTGCGGTGAGCGACGACGCGATCCACCGCTGTATCGCCCGCATCCGGCGATTGTCGGAAGCGCATGGCGGCTTCTGTGTGGAGACGGTGCCCCGCGTTGGGTATCAACTCACCGAGACTGTTGCCCCGGCACATCCGCGATTGGTTTTTTGGAAGGATTTACGCGCGCTTCTATCGCCGGTGATGCTGCTGATCGCGGGCGCCCTGCTGCTCGTGGCGGGTATGTTCGGCGTTCACCTGTTTTAGGCGCGGATCATCAACCCGGAAGGACGAAGCCGGCGGCGGCGCCGATGGCGACCGCCACGAAGCATGCAAACAGGAACACCTTCGCCATGACCATCTCCCGGATTTGATGGCGGCATGAGACGGCAACCCGATGGCCGTTTCGGTACGCGAATTTGACCAAATCGTGACGCAGGCGCGGTGTGGCTTTGCGGCACCAGGCGCGCTCTGCGACATCGGCTGCATGGACCTTGCATATGAATGCCGGCCAGGGCGGTGCGAATGGCGCAACGAGTCTCGTTTCGGGGACACGGTTGGCGCCGATGATCCGGGCAGGCGCCGGCCTGCCGGGTTGCAGCCGTGTCACACATCATTTGGCCAGAATTCCCGCCATACTGGCGGAAAGTGCTGCTTGGGGACGTTATGGGCATCGGGCAGGACAGCAATCAGATCAATCTTGCTCGGGAATCGGCCTTCCGGCTAGGGCCCGCCGAAGTCTAACCGGCCACGCGCGAATTCACCGTCAAAGACGCGCGCGAGATTCTGGAACCTCGCGTCATGCAGGTGCTGGTCGCTCTGGCGCGCCGGCGCGGTGAGGTGGTCTCCCGCGACGAGCTCACGGATTGCTGCTGGAACGGCCGCATTGTCGGTGACGATGCGGTCAGCCGCTGCATTGCCGCCGTGCGCCGGTTGGCGACGGCCTATGGCGGCTTTTCTCTGGAGACTATCCCGCGCGTGGGCTATCGGTTGATGGAGGAAGTGCCGGTCGCACCTGATCTGCCGGGCCTCGACGAG
>JBJKRM010000569.1:0-3286 GCA_046704685.1 Rhizomicrobium sp. | reverse complement strand
GTAGCCCTTGCCCGTGGCCCCGCCGGAGCCCACCGCGATCTTGGCCTGGGCGATGTTCCAGCCCGCCCCCAGCGCGTCGGACTGGGGATCGAGGAAGGTCATGACGCGGGCCTTCTGGTAATCGTGCAAAACATACTTCCAGGCCAGTGGAATCGCCGCCACGGCCGCCGTGATCGTAGGGACGATCCACCACCACGAAAGACCGGCCAGGAACAGCAATGAGACCCCGTCCAGAACGATGATGATCGTGGTCCCCAGATTGGGCTGAATAGCAACCAGTCCAGCCGGTATCCCGATCATCGCCAGCGGGATCATCAGGCGGAAAGGCTTGGATACATCCTCGACGCTTTGGCCGTGCAGATACCGCGCGAGCGCCAGAATCAGCGCGATCTTGACGAGTTCGGACGGCTGCAACTCGACGCCGCCGAGCGAAATCCAACGTTGCGCACCAAGTCCTTCATGGCCAGCCACTTCCACGGCGACCAGCAACAGCAGCGAAACCAAATACGCCGGATAGGCAAAGCTGAGCCAGAACCGGATGTCGACCATGGCCACGACGATCATCAGCACAAAGCCGACGATGAAACGGAACACCTGTTTGGCGGCCCAGGGTTCCCATGAGCCGCCGGCCACCGAATACTGCATGGCAAAGCCGATGCAGGCGATGATCGTAATCAACAGCACCAAGCCCCAGTTGATCTCATAGAGCTTGTCGGCGATCGAGAGCGTGCGCCGCGCGACGGCATAAGGGCGGAGCGTCATGCACCCTCCCCTGTCCGACCCGCCTGGGCAGCGCGAATGGGATAGGCCGTCGGCAGATTCACCGGATCGCGTTGCTGGGCGAACAAAAGGATTTCACGCGCCATCTGGACATGCGGATGGGAGATCATTGCACCATGCTCAAGCAGAACCATGCAGGCGTAGCGCGGCGCGTTCGACGGTGCGAAGGCGTAGAACAGCGCATGATCGCGCAGCTTCCACGGCAGCGACTCGTTCTTGCGGACACCGGTAAGGTGCTCTTCCTTGGAGATGCGGCGAACCTGCGCCGTTCCCGTCTTGCCCGACATTTCAAAGCCGGGCTGAGTGATGCGCCAAAGATAGGCCGTGCCGCCAGGCTCGTTGCAGACTGCAAACATCCCGCCACGGACGGCATCAAAAGCCTCTTGCGAAAATGGCAGATCGCCCGGAATCGGCCTGGGCTGCAAATGGTTGCCCACCACCTTGGTGATGCGCGGCACCAGCGCCTTACCGCTCGCCAGGCGCGCGGCCACGGTGCACAGCTGGATCGGCGTCGCCGTGACATAACCCTGTCCGATGCCGGCGCTCAGCGTGTCGCCTTGCTGCCAAGGGATGCCATAACGCGCCAATTTCCACGCCCGGCTGGGAATAAACCCGCTGCTCTCTCCGGGCATTCCAATGCCGGTTGGAGCGCCCATGCCGAGGGCACGGGCCGCCGCCGCCATCTTGTCGATGCCGAGTCTGCGGGCGACCTCGTAGAAGAAGACGTCACACGACCATTGAATGCCGTGACGAAGATCAACTTCGCCGTGCCCCCCTCTCTTCCAACAGTGGAAGGTGTGGTTGCCGATGGTGATGGCGCCACTGCAGAAAACCTTCAGATCCGCGAGACCGTTGTCCACCGCCGCCATCGCCATCGCCGGCTTGAACGTCGAGCCCGGCGGATACGAACCGCTCAGAGCCTTGTTGAGCAGCGGCTTGTGGTCGTTGTGGGTCAGTTCATTCCATTGCTTGGTGGTGATGCCCACATTGAAAAGATTGGGGTCGTAGCCCGGCGTCGAGGCCAGCGCGAGAACGTCGCCGCTGTTGGTGTCCATCACGACGCAGGCGGCACTCTCATTGCCGAGCCGCTCCTCGGTAAAGCGCTGCAACTGACAGTCGAGCGTCAGATAAACGTCCTGGCCTGAAGTGCCAGGTTTCTTCGATAGTTCGCGGATAACCCTGCCATAGGCGTTGACTTCCACGCGACTGGCGCCGGCCTTGCCGCGCAATTCAACATCGTATTCCTTCTCGATGCCGCGTTTGCCGACCCGGAAGCCGGGTTGCGCCAGCAGCGGGTCGGGATCATGTCGCATATCGTACAGGTTCGGGGCGGCAACATAACCGAGCACATGACACATCTCCGCCCCATAGGGATAAGCGCGCGTCTCGCCCACATCCGGCTGCACGCCCGGCAGATATGGCAGGTGCATGTTGATGCGCGCGAACTCGTCCCAAGTCAGGTTCTCGGCAATCGGAACCTGGACAAATTTCTTGTTCTGGGCGATTTCACGCAGCACCCTGGCCCGTTGATCAGAATCCAACTCGATGATCTTGCCGATGGCATCCAGCGCCGCCTCGACGCCCTGACTTGCCTGCTCGGCGACAATCACCACGCGATAATTGCGCCGGTTGGTCGCCAGCTCGACTCCGAAGCGGTCGATGATGCGGCCACGCTGCGGAAAAATGAGGCGCTGACTGACGCGGTTGTCCTCCGCTTCGGTCATGTATTCGGCGCCATCGAGAATCTGCAACTGATAGAGACGGCCGACCAAAACCGCCAGAATGCCGCCCATACCGCCAGTGAGCATCAATGTGCGCCGCGTGAAGCTCGCATACCGGCTCTTATCCTTGCGATCAAACAACGGCATCAGAACTCGCTCCGCAAAGGTCCGACCATCTTGCGATGCACCCAGCCGAGGAAAAACGCAGCAGGAATATAAAGCAATGACGTGACCGCGAACTCCTTAACCGAACCTGTCACCGGCATGACCTGCCAGCGATAGAGCGAAAAGACCGCGTAATGCGTTGTACAGGCCACCAGAGCAGAGGTGGCGAAGCCGAGAATGGCGCCCCAGCCGGACAGGCCAGCGAAGGCGTCCCGATAGCGGTCTATCACAGCGTAAGTCGCCACGAGCGAGAAGGCCCAGATTCCCGGCGGCTCGCCTGACACGACGTCATGCGCCACACCGATGATAAAAACCCAGCCGGGTGTCATCAGGTCCGGGCGCACCAAACACCAGAAATAGATCGGCATCAGCGCGTACATCGGCGCCGGGATCCAGTTGCCGAACACCGAAAAAGGCAGATTGGTGATCACGACACCGATGAGGCCGCACAGCACAGGGATGCTGTTCGAGACGAACCGGCCACCGATTATGCTTCCCATCCGCTCCACGACCGGCCTCACTGATTGTTCGGCTCGTCAGCGACGTTCCCAGCCTTGGCAGGAGCGGGCTTATGCGACTTCGTCACCGGCGGCTTGTATACCGGCGGCGGCGTGGTGACC
>JBJKRM010000568.1:0-12869 GCA_046704685.1 Rhizomicrobium sp. | reverse complement strand
GTTATGTTTCGCGCGGTGCAGACATGACGATCGGAAACGACAATGTCGGCCCCGTGGTGGCAACCCTGACCGACCAGAACAAAGGCGCCTTCGCCGGTAGTGACTACTCCGCTAATGTCGGCGGCGGCATCCTGAAACGCTTCATCGTCACCTTCGATTACGATCGCCAGGTGATGTATCTGAAGCCCCTGCCCGGGCCGATCGAAGACACCGGCACCTTTGACCGCTCCGGCATGTGGGTCAATCTCGGCGGCGGCGGGTTCCAGATCGCGGCCATCACCAAGACCGGTCCGGCCGAAGCGGCAGGACTGAAGGTCGGAGACATCATCGTCGCGGTCGACGGCAAGCCGGCCACTGGCATCAAGCTCTACGACCTGCGCAAACGTCTGCGCACCGAGAAGCCGGGCACAGTCGTCACCTTCAAGATCGAGCGCGGCGCCAAGAACAAGACTATCAAGGTGACTCTCCGCGATCAGATCTGAATTGCATGGTCTTTCTTGCGCCCCTCGGCCGCCCACCGGCCGAGGGGCCAATGCTTTAAGAGCCTTGACTGATTCCACTCGATGCCGAAGACCGCCCATGCTCTTGGGGGCTTTCGCCCCAGTAGCATCAGTAAGGGAAGGATGAGGCGGACGTCATCGACAACGCCTTGGCAGCCTGCCTAGACTGTCGGCGAGCAGCCGCAGGACCCTCGCATGCCGGTTTATCGCGCCCCCGTCGACGACTACCGCTTCCTTCTCAATGAATTCCTGGAACTGGAAAACTATCGCGACCTGCCGCACTTCGCCGAGCTGTCGCCCGACCTGATCGACGACATCCTCAACAACGCCGCCAAGTTCTGCGAAGAGGTGCTGCAGCCGATCAACCAGTCCGGCGACGAGGAAGGCTGCCATTTCGACAACGGTGTGGTGCGCACGCCGAAGGGCTTCCAGCAAGCCTACAAGGCCTATTGCGAAGCCGGTTGGGGCGGCCTCGCCGCGCCGGAGGAATTCGGCGGCGCCGGGTTGCCGGCGATGATGACCATGGCGGTCTCGGAGATGGCGACATCGGCCAACCAGTCCTTCGCCATGTATCCGGGCCTCACCAGCGCCGCCTATTCGGCCCTGATCGCCACCGGCGCGCCGTGGATGAAGCAGCACATCGCGCCGAAAATGATTTCGGGCGAATGGGCCGGCACCATGTGCCTCACCGAGCCCGGCTGCGGCACCGACCTGCGCCTGATGAAAACGCGCGCGGTGGAACAACCCGACGGCACCTACCGCATGACCGGCACCAAGATCTTCATCTCCGGCGGCGACCAGGATCTCACCGACAACATCATCCATATGGTGATCGCCAAGATTCCGGACGAGAACGGGCAAATCCGCGACGAGCTCTCCACCGTGAACTTCTTCATGGTGCCGAAATTCCTGGTTGGCGAAGACGGCAAGATGGGCGCCCGCAACAGTGTCGCCACCGGCGGCATCGAGAAGAAGATGGGCATCAAGGCCCAGGCCACCTGCGTGCTCAATTTCGACGGCGCCATCGCCTGGCGGCTGGGACCGAAGCCCACGCCGGGCGAGAAGAAATCCACCAGCGCCGGCATGGCGGGCATGTTCTCCATGATGAATGCGGCACGGCTTGGTGTCGGCATCCAGGGCATCGCCACCGGCGAAGTGGCCTATCAGAACGCGCTGGCCTATGTGCACGAGCGCCGCGTCGGCCGGGCGCTGACCGGACCTGCGGAACCGGACAAATCCGCCGATCTTCTGGTGGTGCATCCGGACATCAAACGCATGCTACTGCACGGCCGCGCCTTCGTGGAAGGAGCGCGGGCACTGGCGATGTGGACGACGCTGAATCTGGCCGTGGCGCAATCGGGCCGCCCCGAAGCCGACACCGCCGCTCTGATCGGCGATATGATGACCCCGGTGATCAAGGCCTTCTTCACCGACATGGGATTCGAAACGGCCAACCTCGCCATGCAGTGTTATGGCGGCCATGGCTATATTCGCGACAACGGCGTGGAACAGTTCGTGCGCGACGGCCGCATCAACCAGATCTACGAAGGCGCCAATGGCGTGCAGGCGATGGATCTGGTGGGACGCAAGCTGGGCCGCAGAGCCGGCGCCGCTCCCCTCGCCTTGTTCCAGATGATCGGCAGTTGGCTGGCCGAGCATGACAGCGAGGCGCTTCAGCCCTTCATCAAGCCGGTGAAGCGCGGCCTGGAGAGCCTGCAGCAAGCGACCATGTGGCTGGCCCAGCACGGCCTCCAGAACCCTAACGACGCCGGTGCGGCAGCGTCCGATTACCTGCGGCTGATGGGCATCGTGATGGTGGGCTGGATGTGGGCACGCATGGCTGCTGTGGCGCAGGCCAAGCTGTTGCAGAACCCGCCCAATGCGGCGTTCTACAAAGGTAAACTCACCGCCGCCAAATATTGGATGGAGCGCATGATTCCCGAATGCCCGATGCTGCTCGAGCGCATCAGCACCGGCAGCGCGACCATCATGGAAGTGAACTGATCACAGCGGCGCCGCGAAGAAGCGGAAGATCAGAGGGCTGATGATCAGCAGGACCAGCGCCGCCTGCCGCCAACGTCCGGCCAGAGCGCCGGCCGCCGACAAGGCGGCCAAGGGCACAAACGGGGCGATCGGCAGGTAATAGCGCGGATAAGCGTCCATCAGCCATCCGGTCGCCAGGTGCCGTTGGTAGCTGAACCCGATATGGGCGGCGAAGGTCAGGGCAAAGGCAACGGCGCAGGCAACAAGCAAAACATCCACGGCTTGCGCCTGGCGCGCCACCACTCGTTTGGCTGCCAGCACCGTGCCGACCGCCGCTGCCGCCACGGTCAGAACGGGAATGGCCAGCATCGCCAGTTGAACGCCACTGCGCGGCGTCAAAACCGGCGCCCATTGGCTGAAGAATTGGGCGACAAAGAACGCAACATAGTGCGGGAACGAAAGCCGCGGCTGCCCCGCCCAACCGGCCGCCACCGCACCCGACACCAGCATCGCGTGCTGAGCCGGCGTATCGGGTGCCGGGCTGCCGTAGATGATGACAAACGCGATGTATGGGGCAGGGGCGATGACCAATCCCACGGCCGTTGCCGCGACCCACGACGGCGGGCTGCGCCGCTGCCACACCAGCCACGCCACGACAGCGGCCGTCACCGTGCCCGCCAGCAGGAGGCCGGTGAGCTTGGCCCAGGATGCGATCACCACACCGAGCAGCGCCAGCAGGAGCCATCGCGTCCGGTGATCCTGCACCAGCCGGTACAGCGCGGCGCAGGCAACCGCACCGCCGCAGAACGCGGCGTTGTCGTTGTTCACCGCCCCGGCTAGCGCCACCAGGAAGGGAATGCAAAGCAGCGGAACGGCGTAAGCATAGAATTTCAGCCGGTCCTCGCTGCCCATCGTCAGGCACGCCGCGAGGCCGATCGCGGCAAGAAGCACGTTGATCAGCCGGAAGAAGAGCACGGCGCCGGGATGTCCTTCGAGGCGCGGACCGATCGCCCCCAAGAACCAGTAATAGGGGAAGGGATGGTTGAGGTAGCTCGGCTTTGCCGTGAATTGGAAGCTATGCGGGTCGAGCAGATGAAGGCGCGTCAGATTCGGCACGCCGTCCTGTTGGCTCTGTGCGACGTAAGAGACATGAGCCAGCTCGTCGAATCCTTGGGTGATGTCCTTGTGGATCGCCGACAGAACCGCCCCGCAAAGGAACACGGCCAGGAGGGCAGCCGTTATCAAACCTCGGCGGGTGGTGGTTGCGGGAATCATGGCGTAAGAATCGCCCTGCGCACCGCAAAAGGCCAGTCGCGAAGAGACCACAGGACTGAGTGACAGACATGGCAAATGCATCCCAATCGGGCACTTTCAAGATCGGCGGCGAAGTGGAGGTCCATCGTCTGGGGTTCGGCGCGATGCGCGTCACCGGCCCCGGCATCTGGGGCGACCCGCAAGACCCCGATGAGGCCCGGCGAACGCTGAAGCGGGTTCCCCAGCTCGGCATCAACTTCATCGACACGGCCGATTCTTACGGACCGGTGGTCTCGGAGGAGTTGCTGCACGCAACCCTGTACCCGTTCAACGGTCTGTTCGTCGCCACCAAGGGCGGGCTTGTCCGCCCGGGCCCCGACCGCTGGATCCCGTTCGGCCGGCCCGACTACCTGATCCAGGAGGCCCATGTCAGCCGCCGGCGTTTTGGCGTCAAGCGTCTTGATCTCTGGCAGCTGCACCGCATCGACCCGAACGTGCCGCGCCGGGAGCAGTTTCAGGCCATCAAGTCGCTGATCGACGACGGCGTGATCCGTTTTGCCGGTCTCAGCGAGGTGTCGGTGGAGGAAATCGAGGCGGCGCGCAAGGTGTTCCCGGTCGCCACCGTGCAGAACCGTTACAATCTGGTCGACCGCGGCAGCGAGGCGGTGCTCGAGTATTGCGAGAAGAACGGCATCGGCTTCATCCCCTGGTTTCCGCTGGCCAACGGCGACCTCGCCAGGCCCGGCTCGGTGCTGGACGGTATCGCCAAGAAGCACAACGCGGCGCCGAGCCAGATCGCACTGGCCTGGGTCTTGAAGCGCAGCCCGGTGATGCTGCCCATTCCGGGCACGTCCCGTGTCAAGCATCTCGAAGAGAACGTCGCGGCGGTAGAGATCACGCTGTCGGACGAGGACTTCGCGGCGCTGGACAAGGCCGGCAAGGGACACTGAACTTACAGCTCCTCCTTCAAGGGCAGGGTTCTTGCGTCCATCCCACTGTGTCATCGCCCGCAAATGCGGGCGACCCAGGTGGAGTTGCTCCGCTGTAAGAGCCATAGATCAGGCTTTTCCGAAAACAGCGGTGCTGCGAACCCTGGATGGCCCGCAGTCGCGGGCCATGACAAGGGACTATATGCGATTGCCTTGCCCTCAAGAGGAGGGTTACACTTAACTACTTCTCCGTCGCCCCTACGAAGTCGCGCTTGCCGATCTCGACGCCGCAATGGCGCAGGATCCCGTACGCCGTTGTGATGTGGAAGAAGAAGTTCGGCAGGGCGAACTGTGTCAGGTAGTCGACGCCCGTGAAGGGGTATTCCTTGCCGCCGATCTTGAGCACGATGTCCTTGTCGTCCGAGCCGTCGATCTGCTCCGGCTTGAAGCTCTGGATGTAGTCCAGCGTCTTGGCGATGCGCGCCTGCAATTCGTCGAACGTCGTCTCGGTATCGGGGTAGCTGGGCGTCTCGCTGCCCGACAGCCGCGACGCCGCGCCCTTGGCGTGGTCGGTGGCAATCTGGATCTGCCGCGCCAGCGCAAACATATCGGGCGCCAGGCGCGACCCCACCAGCACCGAGGGCTCGATCTTCTTGGTGGAACAATAGGCTTCGGCCTTCTTGAGGATGGCCGACAGTGCACTCAGGTATTGCACAAAGACGGGAATAGACGCGCGATACATCGAAATCGCCATGTAAATTTCCTCCTGGAGAGCTGAACGCCTTATGTAGGTATGCCCCTGCGCACCTGCAAGGCGGTCAGAACGCGCCGAGCACCTTTTCCGACGGCGCCAGCGGCAACCAATCGGGAATACGCAGCTTCTCAACCCAGAACGGCCGCCATAAAGCTCTCCACACGGCATCGCCGAACGTTGCGGCGTGGACCTGCACGCGCCCGGCGGTCTCCGGCAGATCGTGACTATGCAGCCATTTCTGCGCGGCCAACGCACGGACCTGATGCTTCACCTCGGGGCGCAACCTTTGGAGGCATCGCTCAATAGTGTTGGACTGCGACGGCGCGTCCGCGCGCCAGACGACGCACAAGCCCGTACTCGGCATGACGTTCTCACAAGCGCCCGCAGACCGGGCGCGTAGAGGATGGATAAAGGATGGTCTCAGCCCGGGTCAGCCAGAGCTCGGTGTGGTCAACGAAATGCTAACGGTCTTGTTCATATTGTATGAGGTTGCGACGCTTGCCGCCTTGCGCAAGGTTGCCCCGCTAGTACAGCCCCGGGGTGTCATCATCTGTGAAGATCCGGCATCGACACCGGGCCTTTATGGCGCATATGTGGCGCTCGACGAGTTCATGCAGTCGGATGAGGGCCGGCACTTCGTCAAGGTCTTCCTTCGCACCCAGTATTTCCTGATCCGGATGCCCGGTTAGCGCCCCGTCGCTGCTGAACGTCGGGGGAACAACGTCTTCTTCCTCGCCGAGCACATTTGGGAACAGTGTGTATCAGGCGGCCCGCGAGAGCCAGTTCTTCTGATAGAATTGTTTTAGCGTCTGGTAGAAGGACGCTTCGGCTTCCTTCAGTACTCCGGTCCGATACTGCAGCAGGTTGTGGAGAACACTCGTCCGGTTTGCCACCGTGATGTCGCGCGGAACCGGACAGGTGAACAGAGCCGTCTGCCAGCTGTCGTCAAGGATGCGCGCAAATGGCCTGCTGACACAGCCCATGATCCCGCCCGGCATCTGCCCGGCCCGCCAGCTTTCGATTGCATCGTAAGGCGGATAGGTCGCCCCCTCATCGAGCATGCGGGGCTCGAATGTGGCGGCAAACTTGCGCGGATAAAAGCGCAGCTGACCCGGGTAACCGCAATCGATGTGGAAGCTGGTGGCGAGGACCCAGGCATTGGCGATCAACAGGTGCCAGAAGAACGGATCCTGCAGGACCACCGCCAGCATCTTCTTTCGGTATTCGAAATCCTGGACGAACAAGTGCATCTGCCGCACATAGCGGTCGAAGATCGGGAAATCCGGCACGAACGGATTGCCGAAGCGGGCGAAGTTGACGATCCAGGTGGAATGTTCGTCGCCATATTTCAGCACTTGCTCGACCGCGACGTCGGGCACCAACTTGTCGAAATCGCAGCGCAGCCCGATATAGGCGCCATCCTCGATAAAGAATGGCAGATTGGCGTCCCCCCATGGTGACCAAATCTTCGCCTTGAAGGGAGAAGGCGGCATCGGGATGCCGATCCTTTCGTGCAGTGTGCTGGGGGCGCACAGATAGTCGAACGGCAGGATCTTGCCGGCAAGGAATGCGATGTCGAACACGAAGTCAGGGCGGAGCTTGACAATCAACGTCTCCGGGTCGTCCACCCGCGCCAAAGCGGTTTTGAGGTTCTGCTGCTGGTAAAGGAATCCTTTGGCGTGCGCCGGGGCATTGAGTTGTGGTTCGGTCTCGCGCACGAGCTCGATGGCGGTATCCGCCGCCAGCGGCGCCAATACGGAGTCGAATTCCGGGTTATCCCAAGTGACGTAAATAATGCGCTGGATGAGCCCGCGCCGCTTGAGTTCCAATAGCGGTGCAAAGCTCGCATGCATCAGCACTTCGTTTCGTACCAGACCTGTGACGATGGCGACAACCGGCCTATTCATGTTCCCTCACAATCCGGCATGCGACAGCACAGCCGCGATCCGCTTCAGAATGAATGACACGACACGAGCGTCCTTTACGTAAGGGACAACACGATATAGATGCAGAGCCGTCAGCCCCGGCAGCCGGCGCTCCAGGTCAGGGTCCAGGCGCCTCATCAGCGCATGCATGGGCGGCGCAAGACGGTTCAATTGCTCGATCGCATTGACCGTTGAAGGCCCGCTCCCATCCGACAAATAGAAACGGCGCAGGCACCAGTGCCCGGCGATGTCCTGGAACAGCTTGGCCGCATCCAGCCAGAACGAGGACGCAAAGCAGACATCGCAATCGATGAATACCACGCCACGCTGCTGCACAAAGAGAACGTTCTCCAGCGTCAGGTCACCATGGCCGGTAGATTGCGGGATGGCCTCCCAGGAAAGCTGCCTCAGGCGCTTGGCGATGGTCGCAATACCATCCAGATGCGGCAAGCAGGCTTCGGAGCGGCAGGCCTCAATTTGGGCGATCTTGGCGTAGAACAGCTCCGGCGGCAGCGTTCCGCTGGCAGTCAGCCGCAACAGATCGAACAGTCGGTGCAGCGCGGCGACGACGATGTCGACATCGAACAGCGCCGTCTGGCAAATCATATGCCCGACGGTCTGGCCCGGCACGTACTCCATTTCGAAGAAAGCAAGCCCGGAATCGTCAGTGCCTTCGCTCAGGACACGCGGGAATGGCAGTCCGGAGAAGAAAAACTGCCGCTGGCTGGCAGCCTGTTGCAGTAGACGCTCGTTCTGCGCCGGAGAGCCGGCCGTCTTGCGAACCACATGAACGTCGCCGCGGCGGACAAGAACGAGCTCAGCGCCGGAATGACCGTTGAGCCGATACCCACCCTGCCCCACCGGCGGCTCGGGATGCGGTCCGTTCTCCGGCCCGGATCTGGCACGACTGAACTGGGGATACCCGCTCACCGCCACTCCGTCAGATGCTCAGAAAGGGATGACGAATTACGCGGGAGGTTGATCGCGACCGCCGCCGGATAAGGATTTGACGACGCGTGGTCATTGACCAGGAAACGTCGGCCGTGCAGACACCCCATGATCAAGGCGTGCGGCTTGAGGCCGGCCGCTGCAAGCGCTACCTCTACCTTCGTGCGATACGCTTCCGGCCGAGCCGTCATGAACACGAGTTGCGCACCGCTCGCCTGCCATTCACGCAGGACATCCACGTTCGCGGTGATCGGCGCGTCATCCTCTTCCCAGTATGGCGGAAAGAAATGGCTGTGGTTCTCGAAGACGACACCGTCCAGATCGCAGATGATCGTGCCATGGGCCCGCACATAGCGGCGCCAATCCTCGAGTGTTCCGACATCAATGAAGCTGTCGATGCACAACGAGCGGATCGGCTCTCCCTTCAGCGCAACCCGGTTGAGGACATGCGAGACAAAAATCTCGTCGGCCTGCGTGTCGTGTGCGATCGAGGCAAAATGATCGAGGAACAGGCCGGCATCGGAGAACCCGTAGAGCCCGATGCTCACATAGTTCGAAACCAACGACTTTTCCACCATCTGGACAATCAGGCCGTCGTCATTCAGCACAGCGAAGCTCTTGCCGCCCACATTGGACATCTGTGGCATCTTACGGACGTCACACAGGGTGACGAAGCTTCCGTCCGGAAGCGCACCGGGACTGAAAAAGCTGTCGGCATCCTTGACCGCAACCGGACCTTTCACGTCGGCGCGCCGGATGATTTCCGACACGGTGTCGGCAGGGCCGCGCGTGTCGTGCGGCAGGACGACGACCTCAACGGTGTTGCCGAAGGCGCGCTGCAGCAAAACGCGGCAGCCGTATTTCTCTTCGTGATCGGCGCGCACCGCCACCACGACGCGGTCGTAGCTGCCTGATGGCACGCTTTCGGCGGCGCGTTGCAGAGCCAAACGGCCATCCGGCAAGGTCAGCATCCATTTCGGACGCACACCGGGATAACGCGAGGATTTGCCCGCACAGGGAAGCAACAGGGTTCGAGCGGCCACGACATCCCCTCGTCTGGAAAGCGACAGGGAATGGTTAGCGAGTCATGGTTAAGCCGGGTTGAACAGATCACTTCAAATGGGTGCCAATACGAGCCACGGCGAATGCACCGCACGGTGACAGGTCCGGTTCGTTAATGAAGTGTGAATCCGCTCGGGCGACAAGGCTCGACCATCGCTGCAAAGCGATCACTGTCGTCACCCATGCGTCCCGTGCCTACGCCGCCTCGGCCATCTTCGACAGCGCCGTCAGCACCGCCTGCACGCCCTTCAGCCGCGCCTCCGGCGTATCCCAGTTGCGGGCGATCACCACTTTCTGGTCGGGCCTCACCTTCATGGTGCCGGCGTGTTCGGCGATCAGGCGCACCAGCGCCGCCGGATTGGCGAACTGGTTGTTGCGGAAGGTGATGACGCCGCCCTTGGGACCGGCCTCGATCTTCTCCACCGCCGCCCGGCGGCACAGCCGCTTGATGGCGATGATCTCAAACAGATGATTGACCTCTTCCGGCAGCGGCCCGAAGCGGTCGATCAGCTCGGCGGCAAAGCGGTCCATCTCCTCACGATCCTCGATGTTCGCCAGACGCCGGTACAGCGCCATGCGGACGTTGAGGTCGGGCACATAGTTCTCCGGAATGAGCACCGCCGCACCGATGTTGATCTGCGGCGACCACTGCTCCTGTTCCGGCAGGTCCTCGGTGCCGCCGCCGGCCCGCAGCTGCGAAACCGCTTCCTCCAGCATCTCCTGATAAAGCTCGATGCCGACTTCCTTGACATGGCCGGACTGCTCTTCGCCGAGCAGATTGCCGGCGCCGCGGATGTCCATGTCGTGGCTCGCCACGGTGAAACCGGCGCCCAACTGGTCGAGCGACTGCAGCACTTCCAACCTGCGTTCAGCGGTCTCCGTCAGTTTGCGATCGGCCGGCGTGGTCAGATAGGCATAAGCACGCTGCTTGGAACGGCCGATACGGCCGCGCAACTGATAGAGCTGCGACAGGCCAAACATATCGGAGCGATGCACCACCAGCGTGTTGGCGGTGGGGATGTCGAGGCCGGATTCCACGATGTTGGTGGAGATGAGGACGTCGATCTTGCGGTCATAGAACGCCGTCATCACCTCTTCCAGACTGGTCGATGACATCTGGCCGTGCGCCATCGCCGCCTTCACCTCGGGAACGTTCTCCTTGATGAAGTGCATGGCCTCGCCGAGATCGGAAATGCGCGGCGCGACGTAAAAACTCTGGCCGCCGCGGTAATGCTCACGCAGCAAGGCTTCGCGGATCACCATGGGGTCGAACGGCGTCACGAAAGTGCGCACCGCCAAGCGGTCGATCGGCGGCGTGGTGATCAGCGACAGGTCGCGCACGCCGGACAGCGCCAGCTGCAGGGTACGTGGGATCGGCGTCGCCGTCAGGGTCAAGACATGCACGTCGGCCTTGAGGGACTTCAGCTTCTCCTTGTGCGCCACGCCGAAATGCTGCTCCTCGTCCACGATGACAAGGCCGAGATTGCGGAATTCAATGCCTTTGGCCAGCAAGGCATGCGTACCGACCACGATGTCGATATCGCCCTTGGCCAGCGCCTCCTTGGTCTCTCGAGACTCCTTGGCGTCGACGAAACGCGACAGTTGGCGCACCTTCACCGGGAAGCCGTTGAAGCGCTCGGCGAACGTCCGGTAGTGCTGGCGGGCCAGCAGCGTGGTGGGAACCACCACCGCCACCTGGTTTCCCGACATGGCGGCAACGAAAGCGGTACGCAGCGCCACTTCGGTCTTGCCGAAACCGACATCGCCGCACACCAGACGGTCCATCGGACGGCCTTTCGCCAGGTCCTCCACCGCGTCGCCGATGGCTTTCTCCTGGTCTTCGGTCTCCTGGTACGGGAAGCGAGCGCAGAACTCGTCCCACACGCCTTGCGGCCGCTCGATCTCGGGCAGGTTCTTCAATTCGCGCGCCGCCGCGATGCGGATCAGTTCCGCCGCGATCTCGCGCACCTTGGCGCGCGCCTTGGCCTTGCGCTGCTGCCAGGCAGTGCCGCCGAGCCGGTCGAGTACCGCGTCGCCGTCCTCGCTGCCGTAACGGGTGAGAAGCTCGATGTTCTCCACCGGCAGGAACAGTTTGCCGCCGTCATATTGCAGTTCCAGGCAGTCGTGCGGTGCGCCGGTCACATCGATGGTCTGCAGGCCGATATACCGCCCGACGCCGTGCTCGATATGGGTCACCAGATCGCCCGGCGCCAGACCGGATGCCTCGGTGAGGAAGTTCTGCGCCCGGCGCGCCCGCTTATGGCTCACCATGCGGTCGCCGAGGATGTCCTGCTCGGCCACCACGGCGAAAGCGTCCGCCTCGAACCCGTGCTCGATGCCGAGCACCGCCAAACCGACGGCGCCCGCCGCCATCTTCTGCGCGTCCGGCCAGTCCTCGACACGGCGGATGATCTCGACGCCGTGATCGGACAGCACGCCGCCCATGCGGTCGGCCGATCCTTCGGTCCAGGCGGCGACGATCACACGCTTCCCCGCAGACTGCTGCGCCGCGATATGCTCGCCGGCGGTGGCGAAGACGTTGACGCTGCCCTGCGTGCGCTCCGGCGCGAAATCGCGGCCCAGCTTGCCGTGGGCATCGACCGATTTCATCGATTCCGGCGCCTGGAACTGCGACAGATCACGCACCGGATGGCGCTTCAGCACATCGTCCCATTCGCCATCGGTGAGATATAGCGTTTCGGGCTTGAGCGGCTTGTAGGGCGGCGCCTTCAACGCGCCCTTCTTGTTCGGCTCCTCGTTCAGGAAGTCGCGGCGCGTCTCGTAATAATCGGCGATCAGCTCGAAACGCGCCTTCTTCGCTTCATCGACGTTGTGGGCGAACATCACCAGCGCCCGCGGCGTGTAATCGAACACGGTCTCCAGCGTGTCGTAGAACAGCGGCAGCCAATGCTCCATGCCCGGCGCCTTGCGCGCCGCGCTGACGGATTCATAAAGCGGATCGTCCACCGCCGGACCGAACGCAGCCACATAACCGGTGCGGAAGCGGCTGACACCGGCCTCGTCCAGCGGCACTTCGCTGGCGGGCAGCAGCTTGATGGATTTCTCCTCGCCGGAAGACAACTGGGTCTCCGCATCGAAGGTGCGGATGGCGTCCAGCCGGTCGCCGAAGAAGTCGAGGCGCAAGGGTTCGAATCCCGGTGGCCACAGATCGACGATGCCGCCGCGCACCGCGAAATCGCCCGGCTCGCGCACAGTGGAGGCGCGGACATAACCGTTGCTGGCCAGAAAGCGCGCCAGCTGCTCGTGGGAAACCACGCCGCCCACCTTGGCGCTGAAGCTGGCATCCAGGATGACCTCGCGCGGCGGCACACGCTGCAGGATGGCATTGACCGTGGTCACCACGACGGCCGGACCGCTATCCTTGTCGCGACGGGCCAGCGCCGCCAGGGTGGCGAGCCGCTTGCTCTCGATGTCCGGGCTCGGCGACATGCGGTCGTAGGGCAGGCAATCCCAGGCCGGAAAATCGAGCACCGACACACCCGGCGCAAAAAAG
>JBJKRM010000567.1:0-2688 GCA_046704685.1 Rhizomicrobium sp. | reverse complement strand
CCCCGGCGGCATGACCAATCGCCAGGAACTGGTGTTCCTGCTGGTGGGCGCCGCGGCGCTGTTCGGCGGCTACGACACCAACGTCTTCAGCTTCGCTATTCCCCAGATCCAGACGAGCCTCGGCATCGCCGAAGACCAGATCGGTCTCACGGTTTCGATCTTCCGCCTTGCCGCCATTGCCGCGCTGGTTCTGGCCTGGAGCGCCGATCTGGTGGGGCGCCGCCGCCTGTTGCTCTTCACCATCGTCGGTCAGGCCTGCTTCACCCTGGCCACCGGCTTCGCCCAGACCTACGACCAGTTCGTCTGGTTCCAGACTCTGACGCGCGTCTTCGGCTACGCCGAAGAGATGCTGTGCTACGTCGTGGTGGCGGAGGAAATCTCTGCGGCGGCGCGCGGCTGGGCCAACGGCACAATGGCCGCCATGTACTATGCCGGCGGCGGCATCGCGGGATTGGTGTTCATGACGATCACCTTTCTGCCCTACGGCTGGCGCTCGATGTATGTGATCGGCTCGGTGCCGCTGTTCCTGGTGGCTTATCTGCGGCGCTATCTGCCCGAGACCCATCGCTTCGAGACCCGCGAGCACGAGGTGGAAAAGCTGTCCTCGCGCATCGGCGGCGCGCTCGACATGACCCGCCGGCTGCTGCACGAGCATCCCAGGCGCGTCATCACCATCCTGATCGCCATCTCGGCCTACGGCTTTGCCATCTGGCCGGCCGCCGTCTTCGGCCAGAAATACATGCAGAGCGTGCTGCATATGACGCCGACGGAGACCTCGATGGTGGTGTTGCCGGGCGGCGTGGTGGCTGCGGTTTTCAACATGCTGGCCGGCAAGCTCAGCGACCGCATCGGACGGCGAGTGGTGATCTTCGGTGCCCTGCTGACAGCAACCGTGAGCTTCGGTGTGCTCTATAGCGGCATCCACTGGGACTATGTCCCTTGGATGTGGGCGGTGGGATTCTTCGGCTTCGTCTGCGCGGATTCGCTGTTCGCCGGTCTGTCGGCCGAGATCTTTCCCACAGCCTACCGCGCCACGATCTCGGGGATGCGTTACCTGTTCAGCATCCTGGCCGGCGCGCTCAGCTTGGCGCTCGAAGGACCGCTGTACAACCTGCTCGGCGGCCATGGCCCGGCACTGATCGTGCTGCTCGGCACCATGCCGATCGCCATGATCGCACTTCTCAAGCTGCCGGAACCGGCGGGGCGGTCGCTGGAAGAGATCGCGGCACAGGCGGATTGATAGGTAAGCCATGGCAAGACGGCTGATCGCGTTTGGTTGCCTGACTGTCGTTGCTTTGATCACGGTCTATGTCGGAGTCGTGTTTTGGGCGTTCCGTGGAATAGATCCGCCCCCCATTGTTGCGCCGATTGCAGCACATGCGGATCAAGACGACCGCTTGGCGACTGCGCAGTTCACGACCGTCCTGCTACATGACTTTCCGATCGGATCATCGGCCAAAAGGCTCGAATCGGAATTAATGGCACAGGACTTTAAGCATGAGCCCGCCTTGGACATCTCAAAGTGTCTACCGGAAGGAAAATCGGCTCCGGTCGGAAAGTCCTACATGACCTGCCCCGTATGGGACGCCCATTGGAATCCGCACAATCTCCTTCTTGCCGGTTGGCACGCTCGGAACGACATCGTGTGCGGACATGTGGCGACGGTCGCCTGGTCCACAGATGCACAGGGCAAAATCACCCACCTAGACGGTACGATCGACTATCGCTGCCTCTGAGCCCCTCCCCGACTGAAAATTGTGAGCCGAAACAGGGGGTGCCTTGCCCCCCGCCCGGCGCCTGCTATAAGCGGGGATTGATGAGCACGACCCCCATCCTTCAGACCAGTCATCTGCTTGGCATCGAAGGACTTTCTGTCGGCGAAATCACCGCTTTGCTGGACTTGGCCGAAGAATATGTCGCCCTCGGCCGCGCCAAGCAGAAGAAGTCGCCCTTGTTGAAAGGCCGGACGGTGATCAACCTCTTCTTCGAGCCTTCCACCCGCACCCAGAGCTCTTTCGAGCTGGCCGGCAAGCGGCTGGGCGCCGATGTGATGAATATGTCGGTGCGCACCTCCTCGGTGAGCAAGGGCGAGACCCTGATCGACACCGCCACCACCCTCAACGCCATGCGGCCGGACATTCTCATCGTCCGCCACCAGGATTCCGGCGCCTCCGCCATGCTGGCGCGCAAGCTGGACTGCTGCGTGGTCAATGCCGGTGACGGCGCCCACGAGCATCCCACCCAGGCCCTGCTCGATGCCCTCACCATCCGCCGCCGCGGCCGCAAGTTCCAGGGCCTGACGGTGGCGATCTGCGGCGACGTCCTGCACAGCCGGGTCGCCCGCTCCAACATCCATCTGCTCGGCAAGATGGGCGCCCGCGTCCGCCTGATCGGCCCGCGCACCCTGATGCCCGCCGATGTGGCCCGCTTCGGGGTGGAGACTTTCACCGATATGCGCGAGGGCCTGCAGGGCGTCGACATCGTGATGATGCTGCGGCTACAGCTGGAGCGCATGAGTGGCGCCTTTGTGCCCTCCACCCGCGAGTATTTCCGCTTCTGGGGCCTCGACCGCAAGAAGCTCGCCTTCGCCAAGCCCGGTGCCCTGGTGATGCATCCCGGCCCGATGAACCGCGGCGACGAGATCGACTCCGTCGTGGCCGACGACATCGAAGTCAGCGTGATCAAGGA
>JBJKRM010000566.1:0-2678 GCA_046704685.1 Rhizomicrobium sp. | reverse complement strand
AGCCCACAGGGCGACGACGGGCCGATGCGGGGGCGAAACAGGATCGACGGACGTGTAAAGGTTGTCCTTTCGCTCGGTATGGTATCCGCCGTTATCGGGCTAATCGTATAGGTGCCAACGATAATGAAATGGCCCTCGCTGCCTAACTTCTAGTTAGCCAAGCGCGGTTTTGGGACGTGCACCGGGCAACATAAGCACGTCCCGCTTCATATCTTTTCGCCTGCTGCTTTCCTGCCTTTGAAAGGCGAAGGACGCTTTTTTTCAGTGGCTCGACAGGCGAACGCCGTACCAGATCGTGCCGATCATCAGCGCGGCCTGGACCACGAGAATGACGTTGAGCGGCCATTGCGAGTAGCTGCGGCCAAGGGTCATCCAGACCATCGCGAAAAAAACGATCTGCAGCGCCGCCAGCAGCTTGATCAACAGTGTGCGGCGCGCCCGCGCCCGTTGGGATTTGCGCTCCATGCCGTGCCCCTCTTTTTCGCGCAGATTACCACCTATGCCTCTCCGGCGCATGCGCTTTGGTCATGCACGGCCGCGGCGGCGATGACGGCGTCAAGCCGATCCAGCGCTCCCGGATCAGCGACAGACAGTAGACCAGCCATATCTGTGCCACGGACTGCATTCATGTGCCCATCAGAGACACCAGCTGGCCGGTGAAGAAAAGCCGGCATTGCGGTGGCGGCAAACCGTGAGCAGTGCAAGCGCCGACGGATGGGCCACAGCTTCCGGCCCTTCTATCGTTTCTTTTTGTGTCATAGCGAGGCATAAAGCAGCATTCGGCGCCTCCGGCCCGTGACGGTGCATTGACACGTCACGCCCGCGGGCTAGTCTGCCGCACTCTCACCCGGAAACGGCGTATGGCAAAGGACTACATCGGCTATCAGGCCCTCTTGGACGCGGCGCTGCGCGGCGTCGTGCGCGATGCCTTGCGCCGGATCGAGAAGCAAGGCCTGATCGGGTCGCATCATTTCTATCTGACGTTCAAGACCGGCTTTCCCGGCGTCGATCTGCCGAGCTTCCTGCACGAGCAGTATCCCGACGAGATGACCATCAACCTGCAGCACCAGTTCTGGGGCCTGAAGGTGAAGGACGACGTCTTCGAGGTGGCGCTCACCTTCAAGAAGCTGCCGGCAACCCTGACCATTCCCTTCCAGGCGCTGACCAAGTTCTTCGATCCCGGCGTGCCGTTCGGGCTGGAGTTCAAGAGCGCCGAGACGGAGTCCAAGCCCGCGCTGCAGACCAAGACGCCGGAGCCGGACGTCGAAGAGGACGCCCCCGCGCCGGAGAGCGCCGAGCCGCCCGCCGAGAAACCCTCCGGCGCCGGCGAAGTCGTCAGCCTGGACCAGTTCCGGAAGAAATAGACGTCTCAAGAAGAGTACGCGGAGACGCGGAGTGATCCTGCATTGTCATCCCGGGCGTAGCGCTCTGAGCGAAGCGAAGAGCGCTGCGCCCGCCTGCCAGACGGAGAAACCGTGTCGGGTGCGGCCGGGATGACAGCAAATGCCTTGCCATCCTGGCCTGCGGTTGTCCTAGAATGCTTCCATGACCAAAACCCGCACCGAAACCGACACCATGGGACCCATCGAGGTCGATGCCACCCGCTATTGGGGCGCCCAGGCCGAACGCTCGCGCAACAATTTCAAGATCGGCTGGGAGAAGCAGCCCGCCCCGATCATCCGGGCGCTGGGCATCATCAAGCGCGCGGCCGCCGAGGTGAACACGGCGCTGGGACGGCTGGACCCCAAGCTGGGCATCGTCATCGTCGCCGCGGCGCAGGAGGTGCTGGAAGGCAAGCTTGACGAGCACTTCCCGCTGGTGGTGTGGCAGACCGGATCGGGCACCCAGTCCAACATGAATGCCAATGAGGTGATCTCGAACCGCTCCATCGAGATCCTGAAGGGGGAGATGGGATCGAAGAAACCGGTCCATCCCAACGATCACGTCAATATGAGCCAGTCGTCGAACGACACCTATCCGACCGCGATGCACATCGCGGCTGCCGAAGAGATCGTGCACCGGCTGCTGCCAGCGCTCGCCAAGCTGCGCAATGCGCTGAACGACAAGGCTGAGGCCTGGAAGGCCATCGTCAAGATCGGGCGCACCCACACCCAGGACGCCACGCCGCTGACGCTGGGCCAGGAATTCTCCGGCTATTGCCAACAGGTGGAAAACGGCATCGCGCGCATCGAGCAGACCCTGCCGATGCTGATGCAGCTTGCCCAGGGCGGCACGGCGGTGGGAACCGGTCTCAACGCGCCGATCGGCTTCGCCGAGCAGGTGGCCGAACGCATCGCCGCCATCACCGGCCTTCCGTTTACGTCAGCACCCAACAAGTTCGAGGCGCTGGCCGCCCACGACGCCATGGTGATGAGCCACGGCGCCATCAACACGGTGGCGGCCTCGCTGTTCAAGATCGCCAACGACATCCGATTTCTGGGATCAGGGCCGCGCTCGGGCCTGGGCGAACTGGCGCTGCCGGAAAACGAACCGGGCTCGTCGATCATGCCGGGCAAGGTGAACCCCACCCAGTGCGAGGCGCTGACCCAGGTCTGCGTGCAGATCTTCGGCAACAACGCTGCCATCACCTTCGCCGACAGCCAGGGCCATTTCGAGCTCAACGTCTACAATCCGGTGATGGCCTACAACTTCCTGCAGAGCGTGCGGCTGATGGCCGA
>JBJKRM010000565.1:0-4639 GCA_046704685.1 Rhizomicrobium sp. | reverse complement strand
CGGAACGGGGGGCGAACCGCCAATGCCATTCCAGGTCCCCCATGCTCGCATGGGTGCGAGCAATCAATCGGCGGGTGGCGGCGGAGGCGGATTGCCGCCGCGCATGCCGTCCATCATGCCCCGGCCGCGATGGTGATCATGATGACGGCCCATGAAGTGATCCATCCGGTCCATGCGGCCCTTCATGGCGTGCAGCGCGGTGCGCTTCAGGATGTTCTGCTGATGCTGATCAAGGCTGTTCACCAGCGCGCCGAGGGCCGGCGTTTCGGCCTTCAGGTCGGCGAGGTGCTGCTCCAGCATGGTGGTGCGGAATTTGACGCCCTCCATGATCGGCATGTTGCGGTTCGGCATCGGCGCGGTGGCGCATTTCTCCGATTGCGCCTTGGCGTTGGCCAGCTTCACCCGCTTCCAGCGTTCGAACAGCGTCTTCTGCTGGGCGGTCAGATTCAGCCGCACCTCCAGCGAGGCCATCCGGCCGACGGCCCGCGCGTAGTGGTCGGCGCATCTGGCGGCATGGTGCTGTTTGGCCCAGGAATCCTGCGACATCTGAGGCCGGCCGGCCGGTGCTGCCTGCGCCATGGCGGTTGGGGCGGCGAAAGCCAGTGCGGCAATCACGGGTACGACGAACTTGAACTGCATTTGGGTACCTCCCGGTGTTGTCGGGAATTTAACGCCGCCGCCGCCGTTCTCCGTCACCCTCCGGGCCAGATTTCTGTCTCGAATTGTCGCGCCGGCCGGAACGCAAGGCGGAACGGTTACAAGGATTCGGCTTTGCGGCCGGTTTCCTTGGCAAAAGCCTCTTCATTCCCGACATATGACGTTACGGCGTGGCTGGCGCCATTCACGACAGCGAGAGGTCCCCAAGAACCAGCCGGCGAGACTACCGGTTGCGCTGTTCGCCGATGGTGGTCCGTCCATCGGCGCTGGGCTGATAGACATGGGTGATTTCGCCCAGCGCCTGCTGGAAGAGATTGGGCGTGATGGCGGACGGCAATTCGAAGGCGTCGAAGCCGACGCGCGCCAGGAAGGCGATCTGGTCGTAGAGGTAATCGCCGGTGGCACGGATCTCGCCCTTGAAGCGCAGCCGGGTGCGCAACAGGCGCGCCCAGGAGAACGGACGCCCGTCGCGGAATTTGGGAAACTCCAGCACCACCAGCGACAGCCGGTCGATATCGCTGCCCAGTTCTTCCGGCGAGTGATCGGAGGGGAGCCGCACGCCCAGCGGCGTGTTGCGCTCGAACAGGCTGTCGCGCTCGGCGCGCAGGCGCTTCAGCGATACGATCACGGCGCCGTCCGGCAGCGATGCCGCGTCATCGACCGCGGTGTAGGAATCATCGGCGACTTGGCCGTTCTTGATGAAGGTTGGGGTCACGTCGGCACTCATATTCTTTGTCATCCCGGACGCGCCCAAGAGAATTTCTCTGTCCGGCACATGGGCGCGTTCCGGGATCCACTCGGACGCGTCCCAGTTTTCGCAGTGGGTCCCGGCTCTGCGCGCTGCTGTAAATGCCTTTGATGTGCTTTGAGCATCTGCGAAGCAGCGCTTGGCCGGGATGACAATGTGAGGTGCCGCAAAAGATCAATGCGCCGCATGCAGTTGCTCCAGATAAGCCACGTTCTTGAACGGCTCCATGCCCAGGCGGCGATAGGTGTCGAGGAAGCGCTCGCCGGGTTTGCGCAGCTTCACATAGGCCTCCACCACGCGCTCCACGGCATCGACGATCTCGTGCTCGCCGAAACCAGGGCCCATGATGGCGCCGATGGAGGCGTCCTCCGCCGCCGATCCGCCGAGCAGCAGCTGGTAGTATTCGACGCCCTTCTTGTCGACGCCCAGGATGCCGATGTGTCCGGCATGATGATGGCCGCAGGCATTGATGCAGCCGCTCATCTTGATCTTGAGCTCGCCGATGTCGTGCTGGCGTTTCAAGTCGGCGAAGCGCTCTGCGATCTGCTGGGCGATCGGGATCGAGCGCGCGTTGGCAAGGTCGCAGTAATCCAGGCCCGGGCAGCAGATGATGTCGCTGATCAGCCCGGCATTGGGCGTCGCCAGGCCGAGCTGCGTCAGGCGTTCGAAGATCACCTTCAGGTCCTTGCGGCGCACATGCGGCAGCACCAGGTTCTGCTCATGGCTGACGCGGATTTCCGAAATGGCGAAATCGTCCAGCAGTTGCGCCAGGCCGTCGAGCTGCTGATGGCTGCAGTCGCCCGGCACGCCGCCGATCGGCTTCAGGGAGATGGTGGCGATGACATAGCCCGGCTGCTTGTGACGGTGGATGTTGCTCTTCACCCAGTCGCCGAGCGCGCCGCCCTTCGGCAGCGGCTCATCCGGCAAGGTCTCGAACGCGGGGGGCGCGAAATAGGCCTCGATGCGGGCCCGTTCGGCCTCGGACACTTGCAGCGTGCCGGCCGCCTTGATCTCCTTGAACTCGCGCAGCACCCGCTCGCGCATCTCGGTCTCGCCCAGGGCGTTGGCCAGGATCTTGATGCGCGCCTTGTAGAGATTGTCCCTGCGGCCGCTCTCGTTATAGACGCGCAGCACCGCTTCCAGGAACGACAAGAGATCGGCCTTGGGCACGAAATCGCCGACGATATAGCCGATATAAGGCGTGCGCCCCATGCCGCCGCCGACCAGGATGCGATAGCCGGTCTCGCCGGCCTTGTTCTTGACGATCTCCACCGCCATGTCGTGGTATTTGAGGGCGGCGCGGTCGTTGGGCGCGGCGCTCACCGCGATCTTGAACTTGCGCGGCAGGAAGCTGAATTCGGGGTGCAGCGATGACCACTGGCGGATCAGTTCCGCCACCGGGCGCGGGTCCTCGATCTCGTCGGCGGCGGCGCCGGCGAAATGATCGGCGGTGACGTTGCGGATGCAATTGCCGCTGGTCTGAATGGCGTGCATCTCCACCGTTGCCAGCTCGGCCAGAATGTCGGGCACATCCTTCAGCTTGGGCCAGTTGAACTGGATGTTCTGCCGCGTGGTAAAATGGCCGTAGCCCTTGTCATAGCTGCGCGCGATATGGGCGAGCTTGCGCAGCTGGGGCGCCGACAGCGTGCCATAGGGCACGGCGATGCGCAGCATGTAGGCGTGCAGCTGCAGGTAAAGCCCGTTCATCAGCCGCAACGGCTTGAACTGGTCCTCCGTCAGCTCGCCCGTGAGCCGGCGTTGCACCTGATGGCGGAACTGCTCGGTGCGCTCGCGCACGAACCCGGCGTCGAACTCGTCATATCGATACATCGTCGTTCCGTTCCTTGTCGGGTCTCTCTGTCGCGCTGGCGTGGGCGAACGCCGGCGCCGGCCCGTCCGCCTGCTTGCCAAGGTTCAGATGGACGCTGGGGCCCAGGGCGCGGATCACCTCGCGCTCTTTCACCGGCCGTCCGTCATCGCGCAGGCCGAACAGATAGGGATTCACCACCGTGTTCGCGGCGACGAAACCGGCCGCCTCGCGCAGCGCCGCCTTCGCGGCCTCGCCCTGTTCGAACCGGTCGGCCTCGGCGAACGCTTCGACCCAGCCGCCGGCCCGCCAGTAGACGACTTCGCCGTCGATCAATCGGTTCGCGGTGAGGACTTGCGCCATCGGTTTTCTTTCGTACTTTCGCCCCGATAATGCATGTCTTTATACATCAAGCAATGTAAATAATAACATACCACACAAAATACACGTATTATATTCAGATCCCACTGACCCCACCTGGCCTTCCTTATCGTAACATATTGGAATAGCTATTTTCTTTTGACACATCCGCCACCACTGTGCGGCAGCGGGGAACCTGATGAACGAACCGACGGGCGTGACGGCGCCGAAGCTCAAATTCCTCGATGCCGCGCTCACCGGCATCGTGATGAACATCGGGCTGCGCTGGCTGGCGGTGGCTGCCGCGGTGGGGCCCGCCGCCCTGCCGCTCTGGCTGGTGGCGCTGTTCACCTTCTTCCTGCCGCTGGCGGTGGCCGCGGCCGAGCTGACCGGCCGCCACGAAGGCGAAGGCGGTCTTTATATCTGGGTGCGCGACACGCTGGGGCCGGCCTCCGGCTTTCTCTGCGGCTGGTTCTATTGGACCAGTCTGATGCCGTTCTTCGCCTCGGTGCTCTATTTCCTGGCGGGGCTGGTGACGGCGGCGGTCGGTGCCGGCACCACCAGCGGGCCGCTCTATCTGGCGATTTCGCTGGCCATGGCGCTGATGGTGATCGGCGTGCAGCTTTCGGGCTTTCGCTATGGCAAGTGGCTGTCCAATCTCGGTGCGGTCGGCAACTGGTTCGCCTTCTTCGTCGTGGTGGGCATCGCCGGCGTGCTGGCGCTGCACGGCCGCAGCGCGACGCATTTTTCCACCGCGCCTTATCTGCCGCCGATGAACTTCGACACCGCCATCCTGTGGGGCACCATCGTGTTCGCCGTGGCGGGCGTGGAATCGCTCGGCTTCCTGCGCAACGAGATCGAAGGCGGCATGCGCTCGGTGCGGCGCGTGCTGGCGATCGTCGGCTTCTCGATGGTGGTGATCTACATCATCGGCACGGCGGCGATGCTGGTCGTGCTGCCGCAGAACGAACTCAGCCGCCTGGCCGGATTCCCCGATGTGCTGAAGAGCGGCCTTGAGCGCGTCGGCCTGCCCGCGCTCGGCCCGTGGACGGTGGCGGCCTTTGCGC
>JBJKRM010000564.1:0-11783 GCA_046704685.1 Rhizomicrobium sp. | reverse complement strand
ATCATCAACCACTGTTCATCGCTCAGCCAGAAGAGGTTGCGGCGCATAAAATTCCCTGCAAATCACCCGCCACAGGGAATCAACAACCGATTCACGCCGCAACACATTTATTGGGTTTTGACCCTAGTTGCAGTTTTCACTAGTGGGGAATTGCTGCAGCATCCGCAGAACGCCTATGCGTGAAATCCCCTTGTAGGTTGCGGTGCTGAAATAAGTGCTGAGAAATCTGCATTTTACGCACACGCGCACACGAATCCGTGATCCCTGCGGCACAAATCATTTGGTCCTTGGGACTACAAACAATCGGCTCCGATTACCACGTTCTGGCCACCGGACGACCCGGATAGGAGGAGATCATGAAGTTTGTTGCTTGGACTACCGCTCTGGCCGTTGCCACGATGACTTTGGTTCCTGTCGCCAATGCCGCAGACGCCCGACTGAGTGACTGCATCAGCATGGCGAGGGAGGTTTCAACTGCGCTCGGTGCCGCCCAACCCGGCAAGAAGACCGATGAGGCTCGCGACCATGCTGCTGCCGGCCGCAACTATTGCGCCTCCCAGATGTATGCCAAGGGCGTGGCGCAGTATTCGAAGGCTTTGCAGCTTCTCGGAAAGGGCTGATGAGGTCTGTCAAAAGCGGCGGAGCCCCGGCCTTGGGCTCCGCCCTTTAACAAAATGTGAAAGAATCTTGCGTGGCCAACATGGCCCCTATGCGCACCTTGCGTCATCTTGGGGGTGTTGTGTAATGCACTGAAATCAATGGAATTTTCCGGCTATTGATCAAGGTAATTTAATTGCGCTGGGGCAGCCATGCCTTTTCCGAGCTTCAAAACGTAGGGGAAGGGGCATACCTCGGCGCCACCGGATCAACCCCGGAACACAATTCAGGAGGAAACAATGAAGTTCACAACTCGGGTCGCGATTGCGGCGGTTTGTGCAGCCTTTGCCCTGGCTCCTGCCGCAAGCGCCTCTGGCCTGACGCAATGCATCCAGATGAGCAAGAAGGCTGCACAAGCGCTCAACGCCGCGCAGCCCAGCGACACCACCGAGGCCGCCAAGGCGCAGGTGCAGGCCGCCCGCTCTTACTGTGCTTCTGCCATGTATGCCCAAGGCGTGGCCCGCTACGCCAAGGCGCTCGAGCTTCTCGGCAAGAGCTGACATCGATGTTCGGAGAGAGCGGCCACCCGTACGCAGACCGGCCGCTCCCCCGACCTAACTGCCTCGGCGCAGCAGAAAAATTGCGCCTTCCGCCAGAACATTCGGACCCCAGGAACGCGGCAGCATGGTTTTTGTCGAGCCATCTGGCGTCAGCGCCAGCGCCCGTTCAATCTCCGCTCCGCAGATATCGGCCAGCCCCACGAAGTCGGTGATGGTGCACAAGTGGATGTTCGGGGTGTCGTACCACTCATAATCGAGCGCCTTGGTGCGCGGCATGCAGCCGTTCGCCAGAAGCGTCAGCCGCACGCGCCAATGCCCGAAGTTGGGAAGCGATACGGCCGTTCGCCGGGCGATCCGCAACAGCTCGCCGAGCACCTGCTTGGGATTGCGCGTCGCCTGGATGGTCTGGCTCAAGATGACGATGTCGAACACCTGTGACGGGTATTCGCCCAGGTCGGTATCGGCATCGCCCTGGATGACCGAAAGGCCGCGCGCCACACAGGCGTTCACGTTCTGCTGCGACAACTCGAGGCCTCGGCCATCGACGTTCTTCGTCGTCTTCAGATGTTCCAGCAGCGCTCCGTCGCCACAACCGACGTCGAGGACACGCGCCCCTTCGGGAATCATCTCGGCGATGGCCGCCAGATCAGGACGCAGCGCCATCAGGCCACTCCCTGGCTGGCAGCAACCGAACTGAGGAAGCCGCGGACGGTGTCGAACATCTCCGGTTCGTTGAGCAGGAAGGCGTCATGTCCGCGATCGGTCTCGATCTCGACAAAGCTCACCGTTGCGGCGGAAGCATTCAGTGCATGCGCCACACGCTTGTTTTCTGCTGTGGGATACAGCCAGTCCGTCGTGAACGAGATGATGCAGAAACGGCTTTTGCTGCCGCGGAAGGCTTCCGCCAGCACACCGTCATAATCGGCGGCCAGTTCGAAATAATCCGTGGCGCGCGTGATGTAGAGATACGAATTGGCATCGAATCGGTCGACAAAGGTCATGCCCTGGTGGCGCAGATAGGATTCCACCTGGAAATCCGGTTCGAAAGCGAAGCTGACGCCGTTGCGGTTCTGCAGGTTGCGGCCGAATTTGCGCTGCAGCGCCGGCTCCGAAAGATAGGTGATGTGCGCCGCCATGCGTGCCACGGCCAGTCCTTTGGACGGCTGTGTGCCATGCTGATAATAGGCGCCGCCGTGCCAGTCGGGATCGGCCATGATCGCCTGGCGTCCCACTTCGTGGAAGGCGATGTTCTGTGCCGAATGGCGCGCGGCGCAAGCGATCGGCAGGGCCGACACCACCCGTTCGGGATAGCTCGCCGCCCATTGCAGCGTCTGCATGCCGCCCATCGAACCGCCGGTGACGCAGAGCAGCTTCTCGATGCCGAGATGGTCGATCAGCATGGCTTGGGCCCGTACCATGTCGCGAATGGTCACCAGCGGGAACGACAGGCCATAGGGTTCGCCGGTGGCGGGATTGATCTCGGCCGGTCCGCTCGATCCCATGCAGCCGCCGATGACGTTGGAGCAGATGACGAAGAAGCGATCGGTGTCGATCGGCTTGCCGGGGCCGACCATGGTTTCCCACCAGCCGGGTTTTCCGGTGACGGGATGGGCGCTGGCGACAAACTGATCGCCCGTCAGCGCATGGCAGATCAATACGGCATTGGTGCGGGCCGCGTTCAACTGTCCGTACGTCATATAGGCCAGGGTCCAAGGCGCCAGCGTGCGCCCGCAATCCAGCGCCAAAGCGCGATCGGGTCCAAATTCAACCGCCTGACCTTTGTCAGCGTCCGGAGCGGTCAGCGGACGCAGGAAAATGGGATCGGACATTTGTCCCCTTTCGGCCGGTCCGGGCCGGGCGCGTGTGCTAAGACCCAGGGCCCGGCCTGTCAACGAATCGGATTTTGATTTTACGCCCAGGCCGCCTTATCAAGGCGCCCCGGAGGAGAGAACCATGACGCTCACGCCAAAACCCGGCGTGCTCGATATTGCCCCCTATGTCGGTGGACGCGCCAGCGTTCCCGGCGTGGAAAAGCCCATCAAACTGTCCTCGAACGAGAGCGCCCTTGGGGCCAGTTCCAAGGCCCTTGCGGCCTATAGGCACGCGGCCGCGAACGTCTCCATTTACCCTGAGGGATCGGCCCATATCCTGCGCGAGACGATCGGCGAGGCCTACGGCCTTGATCCGGGCCGCATCGTCTGCGGCAACGGTTCCGACGAGTTGCTCACCCTGATCGCCAACGCTTATCTGCGCCCCGGCGACGAGGTGCTGTTCAGCGAGCATGCGTTTTTGGTCTACCGGATCGCCACCTTGTCGAACAGCGGTGTGCCGGTCTCAGTGCCGGAGAAGAATCGGCGCGTCGATGTTGACGCCATGCTGGCGCATGTGACGCCGAAAACCCGGCTGGTGTACCTCGCCAATCCCAACAACCCGACCGGAACCTATCTGACGCATGACGAGGTTGTGCGGCTGCATGCCGGCTTAAGTCCCGAGACGTTGCTCATCATTGATGCGGCCTATGCCGAATATGTCCGCCGCAACGACTATGATGCCGGCCTGTCGCTGGCGCGCGATCACGCCAATGTGGTGATGACGCGTACCTTCTCGAAAATCTACGGCTTGGCAGGCTTGCGTATCGGCTGGGCGCTGTGCCCGCCGCATGTCGCCGATGCCCTCAACCGCATCCGTGGACCGTTCAACGTCTCCATTCCGGCCCAGGCCGCCGGTGCCGCGGCGTTGCGCGACATCGATCATGTTGCGCGCTCGGTGGAGCACAACGAGCATTGGCGCGTCTGGCTGACCGAGGCGATCCGCGCCGCCGGCCTTCAGGTCGACGACAGCGTCTGCAATTTCCTGCTGATCCGTTTTCCGCAAGAAGCGGGCAAAACTGCAGCCGATGCCGATCGTTTTCTTTCCGAACACGGCTTGATTCTGCGCAGTGTGGCAAGCTACGGCCTGCCGGATTGCCTCAGGATGACAGTCGGTCCCGAAGACGCCAACCGCAAGGTCGCAGCGGCGCTGAATGAGTTCATGGCAAAGAAATGAGCGAGATATTTTCCAAGGTCGCCCTTCTGGGCGTCGGTCTGATCGGATCCTCCATGGCTCATGCCATGCGCCGCGCCGGTGTGGCTGGCCATATCGCCGGCTATTCCAAGCGCGTTGAAACCCTCGATCTGGCCCGCACTGTTGGTTTTGCCCATTCGCTATACTCGGATCCGGCAGCCTGCGTGCGCGATGCGGATCTCGTCGTCATGGCATCTCCCGTGGGCACATTCGCCGGTCTCGCCGAGGAGGTCGCGCCCAATCTTAAACAGGGCGCCATCCTGTCGGATGTAGGCTCCGTCAAAGGCGCTGTGATCCGTGATGTCGGTCCTTTTGTTCCCGACGGGGTACATTTCATTCCGGCACACCCCATCGCCGGCACCGAGCAATCCGGACCGACCGCCGGCTTCGCCGAGCTGTTCGACGGACGCTGGTGCATTCTCACGCCGCCGCCCGGCACCAATCCCCAGGCTGTCGCCAAGCTGAAGGCCTTCTGGGAAGCCCTTGGCAGCCAGGTGGAAGTGATGGATGCGCGGCGCCATGATCTGGTGCTGGCGATCACCTCCCACGTGCCGCATCTGATTGCCTACAACATCGTCGGCACCGCCGACGATCTGGAGACTGTGACGGAGAGCGAAGTCATCAAGTTCTCGGCCGGCGGCTTTCGCGACTTCACCCGCATCGCCGCTTCCGATCCCACCATGTGGCGCGACGTTTTCCTCAACAACCGCGAGGCGGTGCTGGAAGTGCTGGGCCGTTTCAGTGAGGACCTCAGCGCTTTGCAGCGGGCCATCCGCTGGGGTGACGGCGAGACGCTGCACACCCTTTTCACCCGCACCCGTGCCATCCGCCGCAGCATCATCGATGCCGGCCAGGACACCGCGGCGCCGAACTTCGGGCGTGGGGAAAAGAAAAGCTGAGTCCATTTTCATGGACTCAGCTCTCTTTTGAGTGCGTTTCGGACAGACTCCTGGCGTCAACCGAAACGCATATTAAAAAACCGCCGCTTGCCACGGGCGTTTAGCCCAAATGTCGTCATCGATGCGGAGCCGCAGCTGCTGCCGTACCGACATCGCCGAAATGGTTATACCGCTGAGGCGTTTCAAGGGGGTGCGTCACTGTGCACAAAATCGAGGGCCGTCATCGGCTTGGTGGCGCGGCTGCGGCTTACTCTCACGTGTGAGTTTGGGGTCAGCGTCAAAACCCGTTTCAAGAAGCGCCGTGTCCTGCCGCAATGGACGGAGGGCTTTTACTCTGACCCCAAACTCGGCCCGCACAGAGCCTGGCCCAGCGGCGCGATGGCCGGCAGCGTCTCGGCAGGAAGGTTCGAAAAGCGCGCATGGATCGCGGCGCCGAGCGCTTTGGCGCCCGACTGTCCTTTGGGCGTCAGGGTAACGAACAGATACTGCAGATGGCCGCCCGCGCCGCGCCATTGGCGTGTGGTCGATGTCCAGCTCCGGCGGCCCGCCAGCAAGGCGGCGAACTGGTCGGCGTGCGACACCGCACCGGACAGCTCGACAGTCGACAACGGATCCAATTGGCCAGAGCAGATATTAGACGTGGGTCTCGGGGCGGCGACCGAAGCCAGGAACTCCAGTTTGTTGCCGGTTCTGCGCCGGGCGTGGAGCTGGATGCGCTGCGCCGTGAACGGTTTGGAGCCGAAACCGACCACATCGAGATCGAAGCGGGCCAAGCTGCCGTTCCGCACGATGGCGCTGGCGTGCAGGCTGCCGACGGCGAAGGGCAGCGTGCCCATGGAGCCGTCCGGCCTTGTCCATTGCAGGGTCTGGTGGCCGGCTGCCTCGAAGATGGCCTCGTTGCGGCCGTATGTCAGAGCGTGACTGGCGAATTTCTCCACCCGCCACCGTGTCGGGCCGTTGGGTGACGCGACGGTGAGCACGACGTTGTGGAATTGTGTGTCGAGACTGAAGGGAAACCCCGAAATCCGGCGCGAGGCATAGCGAAAGGTCACGCCGGGCATCACCTCCTGCCCATTCATCGCCGCCAGGCGGTCCGACAGGGCGGAGGCCATGATCCACCAGTGCACACCAATCACGGCCAACACGACGAGGAATGCGCCGAGCGGTGCATACAGGAAGAATCGGCTGGAGTATTTCATCGGGCGGCCAGCAAACACGTCTGCCGCATATCCCATGAGACGGGAACCTATTTCAACGCCTTCTTGCGAGCGGCCGTTACGGCAGGCGGCGCGTGGCGCTGACATTCGTGCCTGGGGGCTGGGCTCTATGCATCTCAGGCATATGGGCTTGTTCAAAACGCTCCGGGTGGCAAGAAGACGATCGGAACAGCCGAAAGCATGCCGCGACGTGTCGCGCGGCTTGCGCTGTGGTCATGGCCGTACAAAGCCTTCACGAGGCGGGAAGAATGCTAAGGTGCCGTGAACGGCCGTCTTCGAGGAGGGTTTCAGTGGTTCAATCTGTCGATCGTGCCCGCCAGCACGGCTGGAAGGCATCACACGGCAAATCATTGCGGACGCTTGGTCTGATGTGGCTTCCGGCGTTGCTGGCCTGCGCGCTCCTGGTGGCGGTGGCGTTCGTCTACCTCGATGTCCCGATCGCCCGTCACGTCTATGGTCATCTGTGGGCGAGGCAGGGCTTGGCGGCGGGGCTGGCAAGTTCCGTGCTTCTCTCTGTCGAGGCGGCCATCGTCCTGGCGCTGGTGATCAGCCGGATCACGCGCGGACATTTGTCGCCGTTTCGCGAAGCCACGGCGCTCGCCTGCCTGGCCTCCATCTGTGCTTATGCGATCAACGCCAGCATTCTGAAGGTCTTGTTCGGAGTGCCGAACCCGGTGGCCGTGGTGCAGGGCGCGCAACATGCCTTCCATCTTCTGGGCGGCTCGGTCGACAGCAGCTTTCCCTCCGGCCATATGTCGCTCGCCGGCGCCTTCGCCGGTGTTTTTATGCGCCTTTATCGCGTCAGCATTTTGCCGCTTGCCGTGTTGCTATTTCTTGCGGCCGTGGTCCTGGTCGTGGGGGAATGGCACTTCCTCAGCGATGTCATCGCCGGAACATTCGTCGGTGTTTCGGCCGGCCTCCTGGCCGGCGAGGTGTGGCTCGCCCATTCGAAATAGTGTGTTTGCTCGTCCTCACCCGCACTTCGAATAGCCGCAGGACAAGCAGGAATCGCAGCCTTCCAGCTTGACGAAGCTGGGCGATGAACAGCGCGGGCAGTGGCGCGCCGGAGCGCCTTCGGCGGCCATCGCCACCGCCTGGCGGTCCTCGGTGATCAGCTTGCCGTCGGACGAGGTCATGAAGCCGATGGACACCAGATGTTTCTCGATCACCTCGCCGATGGCGGCCAAGAGCGAGGGCACGTAATGGCCTTCCATCCACTGCCCGCCGCGCGGATCGAACACCGCCTTAAGCTCGTCGACCACGAACGACACGTCGCCGCCGCGGCGGAACACCGCCGAGATCATGCGAGTCAGGGCGAGCGTCCAAGCATAGGCCTCCATGTTCTTCGAGTTGATGAAGACCTCGAAGGGGCGGCGGCGGCCGTCCTTCTCGACATCGTTCACGGTGATGTAGAAGGCGTGGTCGGAATCCAGCCATTTGATCTTGTAGGTCTGACCGATCAGCACTTCCGGCCGGTCGAGTGGGCGGTGCATGTAAACGACATCGCCCGACTTCGGTGCTTCGCTCACCGGTTCTTCGGCGGGTTGCGGCTCGGGCGTTTCCGCCGTGGTCAGCACCGCGCCGGTGACGGCGTTCGGCCGGTAGGTGGTGCAGCCCTTGCAGCCCATCTCATAAGCGTGGGCATAGACATCCTTGAAGGCTTCGAAGGAAATCGACGCCGGTAGGTTGATGGTTTTGGAGATCGATGAGTCGATGTATTTCTGCGCCATCGCCTGAACGCTGAGATGATCTTCCGGCGACAAGGTCTGGGCGCTGACGAAATAGTCGGGCAGCTCGGCGGTGTCGCCGAACTTCGCCTGGAAGGCCTCCACCGCGAAATCGCGGACGGTCTCTTCCTTGTGGGTGCCGTCCGGCATGAGGACGCGGCGATTGTAGCTGTAGGCGAACACCGGCTCAATACCGCTGGAGACATTGCCGGCGAACAGCGAGATGGTGCCGGTCGGCGCGATGGAGGTGAGCAGCCCGTTGCGGATGCCGTGACGCGCGATGCCGTCGCGGATGTCGTCGGGCAGCGTCCTGATGAACGGCCGGGCGAGGTATTCCTCCTCGTCGAACAGCGGGAACGGCGCTTTCACCCGCGCCAGCTCCACCGAGGCGCGATAAGCGGCATGCGACAGGGTGGAGAGCCACTGTTCGATCAGCTTCAGGCTTTCCGGTGAACCGTATTTGGTGCGGCAGATGATGAGGGCGTCGGCCAGGCCGGTGACACCGAGGCCGATGCGCCGCTTGGCTTGCGCCTCGACGCGTTGGGCCTCCAGCGGGAAGCGCGAAACGTCGATGACGTCGTCGAGCAGGCGGATGGCGGTGGCGGTGAGACGCTGCAGCTCGTCGAGATCGAGCGCAGCATCGTCCTCGAACGGGTGGCGCACCAGCCGCGCCAGATTGATCGAGCCCAGCAGGCAGGCACCGTAGGGCGGCAGGGGTTGTTCACCGCAATTGTGTGCCCACAACCCGTTGGCATCGAAGGCGTTGAGGCCGGGAATAGCCGCGTCGAACACTTCGGCTTTGCCGTCTTCCGCGATGCTTTCTACCGTTGCGACGAAGCTCTCGCGGTTGAGATGCCACTTGTAACCGGAAAGGCTGCGAGCAAGTCGCGCAGATTTGGTGCCGTCGCTGAAGCCGACACGTTCGGCGAACATGGCGAGATTGTCGCCGCTGATCACCAATTCGTGCTGCGCCTCCGCCGGATAGAGGCGGGCGCCGCCCTTGCCGTCAGGCAGCCGTTTCTGCCCTACGGTCCTGCGATCGCGATAAATCGTGCTGGCGATACCGAGCCGGAGCAGCATGCGTTGCACGGCGGCCAACCGATCCGGATTGCTTTGGCTGAGGCGGATGCTGACGCCCTTCTGCTGCGAGCCCTGAACCGAGCCGTCGGCATCGAAGAGGGCCTGCAGGAAGGCGCGGCAGAAGGCATCGGAGCGACGCTCCATCGCCGGCGTGATCGTCTTGTTGCCAGGCGCCATCCCATGATCAATCGCGAGCTTGCGTAGCGCCGCCGATGACAGGCGGTATTCGCCGCGGCCTTGCACGCCGCTCCAGCCGTGAAAATCGCTGCGATGCGGCAGAGCCATGGCAGCAGCCTGCACGCGTTCCATAACGCCGCGCACGCCGGGGCGTTCATCGCCGCCGTTGGCGATGCGCCGGCCGGGCCATACCGAGAGAACGGCCTTTTCCGCTTTCAAGACACCGTCGCCGATCAGGGCGCCCAGCAGATAGCCTTCGGCATCGTCGTGTGCATCCGTGGCCTGAACAGCCATGCCGCGATGATTGTGCAGCAGCAGTTCATCACCGGATTTCAGCGAACCCGCCTCGCACCACGTCCAGTCGCAGGACCAACGGGTACGCCGCGTGATCTTGCGCAGACGGTGATCGGCGGTGAGGCGCAGCGTGTGGCCTTCCGCCGTGTTGAGGCGCACCACCGGCTTGACGCCGCGCGAAAAGAAGCCGCGCGCATCGCTGGGCCATTCGGTGCCGTCGGCCACCGCGGTGAACGGCTTTCCAACCAGCTCGTGGATCTGGCGCGCGCCATCGCTGGTGGCAATCCAGGTGTCTGTCGTCAGGCACGGATTGGTCGACCGGATCGTCTCGCAATAACCGAGATTGTTCTGGGCGTTGATGCGGTCGATGAAGATCACGCCGGGTTCGGCATAATCATAGGTCGACCGCATGATGCGGTCCCACAGCTCGCGCGCCTTCAGGGTTTTGTACACGCGTCCTTCGAAGACGAGGTCCCATGGCTCGTCGGCTTTTACCGCGGCCATGAACCGGTCGGTGATGAGGACGGAGAGATTGAAATTGGAGAGCCGGCCGGGCGTACGCTTGGCGGCAATGAACTCTTCCACATCGGGATGATCGCAAGACAACGTCGCCATCATGGCGCCGCGGCGGCTGCCGGCGCTCATGATAGTGCGGCACATGGCGTCCCACACATCCATGAACGACACCGGGCCCGAGGCGGGGGGGGCGCCGCCTTGCCCCCGCGCGGCCGTGGGTGGAATGGTCGAGAAGTCGTAGCCGATGCCGCCGCCTTGCTGCAGGGTGAGAGCGGCTTCGCGCAGATGCGAGAAGATGCCGTCCATCGAGTCGGCGACGGTGCCCATGACGAAGCAGTTGAACAGCGTCACGGCGCGCCCTGTTCCGGCACCCGCCAGGATGCGCCCGGCCGGCAAGAAGCGATAGCCGGCCAAGGCGCCGGCGAAAGCGAGGGCGTGCTCGCGACGGCATTCGGGCTTTTCGGCCTGGGCGGCGGCCAGTGCCACACGGCCCCAGCTGTCGGCGACATCGCCGTCGATCGGCGTGCCGTCGGGCTGCCGGAAGCGGTATTTCATGTCCCAAATCTGATGGGCGATGTCGCTCATGGGGGGCCTTCCAGGAAACCGCCCCAGCATAGGAGGACGGGTTAAACAATTAACAATCAGAACGTCCGAAAACAAGCATTGTTCTTGAAATGTTCCAGAGACAGTTTAACCTTTGCGGTTCAATATCTTGCGTCCCTCCTCCAACAACTGACCGGTGGCGGTTTCGATGCGGCCCTCCAGGACGCGCATGAATTCGCTCCGCTTCAGATTGGCCGGAATGACCGGTAGGAATTCGATGACGATGGTGCCTGGACGCTTGATGAAGCCGGTCCAGAACTGGCCGGAATTGAGTGCCACCGGCATGCAGGGCAATCCAAGCAGGGAATAGAGCCCGGCCACGCCCGGCTTGTAGTCGGGCCGTGCGCCGGGTTTCTGGCGGTGACCTTCGGGAAAGATGGCGATGGCCCGTCCGGCTGCGATCACCGGCTTGGCGGTGTTCATCATCAGCCTGAGCGCCTGGGCACCGGCCGCCCGATCAATGGGGATGGTGCCGGCTTTCCGGATGTACCAGCCGTAGAAGGGGATGGAGAGCAACTCCTTCTTCACAACGATGCAGACATCGTCGACCAGCATGTAGAGCGCCATGGTATCCCACATGCTCATATGCTTGGCGGCGATAAGAACGGTGCCGCTTGGCGGGGTGCCGCGTACTTCGATGCCGCAACCGGCGATCACCTTGAGGCCCCAGATGATGATCCGGCTCCAGCTCTGCGCGGCCCAGACGAGGACGCGGCGCGGCAAGATCAGGGTCAGCAGCGCGCCGACATATATCGGCACGGAAACGGCAATGAAGAAGACAAAAAACAGGATGGAGCGGAGGAGGGTCACCAGGGCCGGGCAGCTTACGTCGCGGCGCGAGACTCGTCTGAAGATTTCTTCTGGTCAAGGTCCTGCTGCAGGCCTGCCGCGGTCAAAACCGTTACGGCCAGGTACTTGGCGTATTCGCTATGCAGGATACGCAGTCTGCTCCACGGGCTGCGGCCGCTTTCGGGCACCACGGGATAGGGGATCACGGTCAGGTCCGGCATGACGTCATGGAATTCAGCGATGCTGCGCGGCATGTGATAG